>NZ_JBRBUA010000115.1:0-21828 GCF_052826345.1 Brevirhabdus sp.
TAGGGCTTCCAGCGCGACCTTCGCCTTGAACTCAGGCGCGTGCTGCTTCCGTTTCGACATCTCTGATCTCCTTCTCGTCGAAGATCAGCAGAATGCAAATCGTAGCTTATGTCAGTGTCCGAATTTCGGGGGGTAGCTCAGTCTTCCGTGGCCCCCGTCGCGGACTGTCGTCAGGGAGAATGGCATGAACATGCTTTCCACCACCGCCTTGGTTACCACAGCGCAGGAGCGCAAAGAGCACGCCGTCCTCGATACGGTGGATTTCATCCGCCGGGAGGGGCTCATGCTCCTCGAGTTGTTCGACATGGTCGGCGACCCCGACGGCGCTGATTCAGTGACCGACCTGCTCGGCCAGTGCTCTTCTCCGATGCCGAACGCATGGGACTTACTTGGAGAACTCAGGGAGGTTCGAATGTCGCTGAACGAGATTCCTTTCCGAGAGATCGACGAGTGGGCGATGTCGGGAAAGGCACCATTCGATGTCTACGGCGCGGTGCGCTGGTCCGGGGCGCGCGTCGAAGACCTGTGCGCACGCCTGGGCGGCTGAGGCACCTCCGCCACCGCCGGTGCGCCCCAGGCGGTGGCGGAACGCCAAATCTTCAACGGTTGTCAGACAGGCGCTGAATATAGGCGTCCACCTCTGACATCCGCCAGCGCGACGAGCGCCCGATCTTCAACGGTTTCGGGAGCACCCTCTGCGCAATATCGCGGTAGATGCTCGCGCGCGAGCGGTCGAGGATGGCGGCAACGGCCGCAATGCTGACGAGCTTGTCGGGGGTGCTGGATTCGATTTGCATGATCATCTCCTTGTCTATGCAGACGGAAGATTGGTCTTTTTCTCAGAACGGAAAAAATTGGTGGGCCGAAGGGCATTTTCTTGCGGCACCAACTTTCCCCGCCCCTTGCCGCATCGGCCTTCGGCCGTGATCATGCTGGCCTTGGAACCGGGGACAGGCTGCAAGACGCGCTGTCCCGCCACCCCGGCGCCACCCCGGAATGCTTTCCGCATGCAGGCCACCAACCCTAAATAGGAGGAAGTCACCGAGAACATTGGGGAAAGGATGGTAGCGGAGGAGGGACTTGAACCCCCGACACGCGGATTATGATTCCGCTGCTCTAACCAACTGAGCTACTCCGCCGACGCCGCGCATGTCTAGCCGAAGTCATCTCGCAGGTAAAGCGCATAAGAGATCTTGTTTTCAAAGACTTGCAATGGGACGGTCAGTTTACTGTCGGCGCCCCGGCCGCGCATGGCGCGGGCAGCGGCGCGGCCGGGGCTTCGCAGCCCGGCACGGGAACGATGACGCCATAGCCGCGCCAGACCAGCGACCCGCCGACATAGATCGCCCCCAGCGCGATCGCCACGCCGGTCGCCGCGCGCATCCAGCGGCCGCCCCGGTGCAACAGGCTCAACGGATAGCTCGCCACCGCCGAGATCGCCGCCATCCCCAGGATCGAGCCCGCGCCGAACACGGCGAAATAGGCCATCGCCTCGGCCAGGGTGCTGGTCGCGGCCACCACCAGCACCAGCAGCCCCGCCGACCCGGCGGCGCCATGCATCAGGCCGATCGCCATTGCCTTGAGATTGCCGCGCATGTTGCGGTGGATATGGCGGTGCCCCGGTATCGCAGGGTGCCCCGTGGCGGCGCGCCCGGCCATCGGCGCCACATCGTGCCCGGGCCCCGCGGCATGGGCGTGCACATGCAGATGCGTCACGCCGTCGTGCGAATGGGCGTGAAGATGCACCTTGTTGCGGCGCAGCGTCCACAGCAGATGCAGCCCCAGCAGCACGATCATCAGCCCCACGGTCATTTCCAGCAGCGCCTCCGTCCGGTGCGAGATGCTCAACCCGAACAGGATCACCACCGTGCAGATCGCGAACAGCGCCAGCGTATGGCCCAGTCCCCAGAACGCGCCGCGCAGGATCGTGGCCAGCCGGGAACCGCGGTCGTTGAGCATCGTGGCCACGGCCGCCAGGTGGTCGGCCTCCAGCGCGTGGCCCATGCCGACCAGAAACCCCAGGGGCAGAATTGCCAGTAAATCCATTCGACTTCCCTTTCGCACGGACGCGGCGCCGCGCGCCCCCGCTTGCGCCCAAAAGATCGCGCACGCAAGCCCTTCGCGCCGCGGCATCCGCGACGCCGCGCAAATGTCGGCCCCGGTGTTGCATCAGGAGCGCCCCGCCACCGCCCCCCGATCGTTGTCAGGTGCCCTTGTCAGGTGCCCTTGTCAGGGGTCCCCGTCATGGGTGCTTGTCCAGCCCCCGAAATAGGGTAGGGATATATTATTGCGCCGCCGGTCCGCGGGGTGCAACGAAGGACCGCCATGCAACCCATATCTCGACCCGGATGAAGACCGCCGCGCTCAAACTCTGGCACAAGATCGCCCCGGCCCTGCCCATCGTGCTGACGATCGGGCTGTTCGCGGGGGGGATCTACGCGCTTTATCACCTGCTCAAGCCTGTCGATTACCGGCAGGTCATGGCGCAGATCCGCGCCACCCCGCTTTTGCACATCGCGCTGGCGATCCTGGGCACGATCGGCGGCTATGGCGCGCTGATCGGCTATGACTGGTCGGCGCTGCGCTATATCGGCAAGCGGCTGCCGCTGCCCGTGGTGGCGCTTGGCGGGTTTCTTGGCTACGCGTTCGGCAATACCATCGGGCTGGGGCCGGTGTCGGGGGGCGCGGTGCGCTACCGGATCTATTCCGCACTGGGGCTGACCGGCTACGACATCGCGCGCATCGCCACCTTCGGCTCGCTCGCCTTCGGGTTCGGATCGTCGATCCTGGGCCTGGTGGCACTGGCCTATACCCCCGATGCGCTGCGCTCGTTGCACGCGCTCGATCCGGCGACGGTACGCATGGTGGCGCTGGGGCTGCTGGCAGGAACCGCCGCGGGGCTCGGCTATGTCGCCATCCGGCGCTCGGAGGTGCGGATCGGCGGCTTTCGCATCACCGCGCCCTCGCCCGGGCTGATGGCCGGTCAGCTGGGCTTCACCGGGCTGGAGGTGCTGCTCGCCTCCTTTACCCTCTATGTGCTTCTGACGCCCGAGGGCCTGGGCTACTGGCCCTTCGTCGCGCTGTTCGCGGCGGCGATGCTGGCGGGGGTGATCAGCCATGTGCCGGGAGGCGTCGGCGTGTTCGAGACGGTGATCATCGCCGGGCTGCCCCCGCAGATCCCGGTCGATCAGGCGGCGGCGGGGCTGCTGTTGTTCCGGCTGGTCTATTTCCTGCTGCCGTTCATGGTGGCGCTGGTCGCGCTGTCGCTGTCGGAGCTGCGCATGGCCGCCGTCAGGAAACCCGGCCCCCGCCTGCAGGCGCTGGTCCCGGTGCTGAGCGCCGCGGGCGCCGTCGTTCCGACCGCAATGTCGGCGATGATCTTCGCCTCGGGGCTGTTCATGATGCTCTCTTCGGTGATTCCGGCCGCCGATCAGGCCGCCGAAGAGCTGGAGCTGCTGCTGCCCCTGGGGTTCGTCGAGGGCGGCGCCCTGCTGTCGAGCGCGATCGGCGCGGCGCTGGTGATCATCGCCCACGGGCTGTTGCGCCGGGTCGAGGGGGCGTGGTGGCTGTCGGTGCTGGCGCTGGCGGGCGGCGTCGTCGCCGCATTGTTGCAGGGGCTCGACACCAACCGCGCGCTGATCCTGGCGCTGGCACTGCTGATCCTGCTGCCCTGTCGTCGCGAATTCTACCGCAGCACGCGGCTGACCCGCGACACGCTGTCTCTGAAATGGGTCGCGCTCATGCTGGCGATCCTGGGCACCGGGCTGGCGGTGTTTTTCTTCGCCTACCGGGCGACGCCCTACAACATGGATCTGTGGTGGCAGTTCGCCACCGACCAGCGCGCACCCCGGGCCATGCGCGCGGGCATGGTCGGATCGCTGGTGCTGGCGCTCTGGGCGCTGGTCTATGCGCTGCGCCCGCCGCGCACGCCGCTGGGCCTGGCCACCCGGGCCGATCTGGACCGCGCGGGCGCGGTGATCGACAGCCAGCCCAACCCCTACGGCAAGGTCGCGCTGACCGGCGACAAGTCGATCCTGTTTTCCGACAACGGCCGCTCTTTCCTGATGTTCCGCGTGCAGGGCCGGTCGTGGATCGCGCTCGGCGATCCGATCGGCTCGCCCGCCGATGCGGCGCAGCTATGCTGGCAGTTCTTCGACGCCGCCAATGCCGCCAACGGGCGGCCCGTCTTCTACGAGACATCTTCGGATTACCTGCCCCTGTGGATCGAGATGGGGCTGTCGCTGCACAAGATGGGCGAAGAGGCCGTCGTTGCGCTGGCAGATTTCTCGCTGGAGGGCAGCGCGCGCAAGAAACTGCGCACCACCCACAGCCGCGCCCTGCGCGACGGGCTGCGGTTCGAGCTGTCGCGCCCGCCCCACGCGCCCGAACTGATCGCCGAGCTGCGCGAGATTTCCGATCGCTGGCTTTCCGCCAAGGATGCGCGGGAAAAGCAGTTTTCCGTCGGCCGGTTCAGCCCCGCCTATCTTGCCTCCATGCCCATCGCGCTCGTCCGCCACGAGGCGCGGATCGTGGCGTTCGCCAACGTGCTCGACACCGCGCAACGGCAAAAGGCGACGATCGACCTGATGCGCCACCTCCCCGACGCACCCGCGGGAGTGATGGAATTCCTGTTCACCGAGCTGATGATGCAGCTGCGCGCGCAGGGCTACGGCGAATTCAGCCTCGGCATGGCGCCGCTTTCGGGGCTGGCGACGCGGCGCGGCAGCCGCTGGACCGCGCGCATGGGCGCGCTGGTCTACCGTCACGGCGGACATTTCTACAATTTCGAAGGGCTGCGCGCCTTCAAGAACAAGTTCGACCCGCAGTGGCGCGCCCGCTATCTGGTCGCCCCGCCGCGCGTCAATGTGCTGCTGGTGGCGACCGATCTGTCGGTGCTGATCGGCGGCGGCGGCAGCGGCAAAGCCGCAGGCAGGCAGACCGCCCCCGGCTGACGTGGCGGCCCCGCACCGCAGCGCGCCACATGTCCGGTTTACGCGCGGCCCGTGCGCGCGCTAAGCAGGATCAGCTGCAAAAGGCGAGGCGATGATGCAAGAACCCGATTTCGACCTGTTCATCATCGGCGGCGGCGTGAACGGCTGCGCCATCGCGCGCGATGCGGCGGGGCGCGGGCTGCGCGTCGGGCTGGCGGAAATGGGCGATCTGGCCTCGGCCACCTCCTCCGCCTCGACCAAGCTCTTTCACGGCGGGCTGCGCTATCTGGAATATCTGGAACTCGGCCTCGTGCGCGCCTCGCTGCGCGAACGCGAAACGCTGCTCAGGGCGATGCCGCATATCAGTCGGCCGATGCGCTTCGTGCTGCCGCTCAATCCCGACATGCGTTTCGACGCCGAAACGCCCGTGTCGCGCATCCTGCGGCTGGCGATGCCCTGGACGGCGGGGCGCAGGCCCGCATGGATGATCCGGCTGGGGCTCGCGCTTTATGACCGGATGGGCGGCGGCAGTCTTCTGGCGGGCACGCGCAGCCTCGATCTGCGCCGCGATCCCGCCGGCGCGCCGCTGGCGCGAAAATTCACCCGGGCGTTCGAATATTCGGACTGCTGGGTCGACGACGCGCGGCTCGTCGCGCTGAACGCGCGCGACGCGGCCGACCGGGGGGCCGCGGTGCTGACCCGCACCCGCGTGACCGCCGCCCGCCGCGAAGGCGCGCTTTGGCGTCTCAAGCTGCTGGACCGCCCCGCGAACCGGCTGCGCAGCGTCACCGCGCGCGGCGTGGTCAATGCCGCGGGCCCCTGGGCGGGGCGCCTGGCGCAGGACCTGCTGGGCGGCGCGGCGGGCGGCGGGCTTCGCCTGGTGCGCGGCAGCCACATCGTCACCCCCCGGCTGTTCGATCACGAGCGCGCGTATTTTCTTCAGGGGCGCGACGGGCGCATCATCTTCGCCATCCCCTATGAGGGTGATTTCACCCTGATCGGCACCACCGATTGCGATCACCCCGATCCCGATACCGCCCCCTGCTGCACCGATGAGGAACGCAGCTATCTATGCCGGTTCGCGTCGGAATATTTCGCGCGCCCCGTCACGCCCGAGATGGTCGTCTGGTCCTTCGCCGGGTTGCGCGCGCTGCATGACGACGACACGGCGCAAAGGGCCAGCGCCGCCTCGCGCGACTACACGCTGCGCCTCGACACATCCGAGGGCGGCGCGCCCCTGCTGCACGTCTTTGGCGGCAAGATCACCACCCACCGCCGCCTGGCCGAAGCCGCGCTGTCGAAGCTCGCGCCGCATCTGCCGCCCACCGCGGGCGGGGCCTGGACCCGCGGCGCCGCGCTGCCGGGCGGCGATTTCGCGGTGGACGCAGGGCCGCGCCTGATCGCGCGGCTGCTGGCCGAACACCCGTTCCTCGCCCCCGCGCAGGCCGCGCGGCTGATCCGCAGCTACGGCACAGACGCCTGGGGCGTGCTGAACGGCGCCACCCGGCTGGACGCGCTGGGGCAGGATTTCGGCCATGGCCTGCACGCGGCCGAAGTCGACTGGCTCGTCAAACGCGAATTCGCCCGCACCGCCGAGGACATCCTGTGGCGCCGCAGCAAACTGGGCCTGCGCCTGAACGCCGATCAGGTCCGCGCGCTGGAAAGCTACCTCCGGCCCGCCGACGCGAAAGGGGCCGCCAGAGCCACCCCGCCAACCCCCTGCCAGGAGACCGCGGAATGAGCCAGATCCTCGCCATAGACCAGGGGACGACCTCCAGCAGGGCCATCGTCTTCGACGCAAACCTGCATGTCGCCGCGCGCGCGCAACAGGAATTCGCCCAGCATTTCCCCCGCTCGGGCTGGGTCGAACACGCGCCGGAAGACATCTGGACGAGCACGCTCGAGAGCTGCCGCAAAGCGATCGCGCAACTGGATGGCGGCGCGGCCGGGATCGCGGGCATCGGCATCACCAACCAGCGCGAAACCACCCTTGTCTGGGACCGCGCCACCGGCGCCCCCATTCATAACGCGATCGTCTGGCAGGACCGGCGTACCGCCGACATCTGCCGCGCGCTGCGCGACGCGGGCCATGAGCCCCTGCTCCGCAAGATCACCGGACTGCTGCTCGACCCTTATTTCTCGGGGACCAAGGTGAAATGGCTGCTTGATCACTGCGAGGGCGCGCGCGAACGCGCGCGCCGCGGAGAGCTGCTTTTCGGCACTGTCGACACCTATCTGCTGTGGCGGCTGACCGGCGGACGCAGCCACAGGACCGACGCCACCAACGCCAGCCGCACCCTGCTTTACGACATCCATGAGGGCAACTGGAGCGAGGAGATCTGCGCCCTGCTCGACATTCCCACCGCAATGCTGCCCGAAATCCATGACTGCGCGGGACATTTCGGCGACACCGATCCGGCGCTTTTCGGACGCGCGCTGCCGGTCCTGGGGATCGCGGGCGACCAGCAGGCGGCGTCGATGGGTCAGGCCTGCTTCACCCCCGGAATGCTCAAATCGACCTACGGGACCGGCTGTTTCGCGCTGCTCAACACCGGCGATGTGGCGGTGGCTTCCCGAAACCGGCTGCTCACGACCGTTGCCGCCCAGCTGAACGGGCGGCGCAGCTATGCGCTGGAAGGGTCCATCTTCGTGGCCGGCGCGGTGGTGCAATGGCTGCGCGACGGGCTGGGCCTGATCGCGCAGGCGCGGGACACCCAGCGATTGGCCGAACGCGCGGACGCGCAACAGAACGTGATCCTGGTGCCCGCCTTCACCGGGCTCGGCGCCCCTTACTGGGATGCCGAATGCCGCGGCGCGATCTACGGGCTGACGCGCAATTCGGGCCCCGCCGAATTCGCGCGCGCGGCGCTGGAAAGCGTGGGCTTCCAGACGCGCGACCTGCTGGAGGCCATGCGCGCCGACTGGCCCGGCGATCAGGCAGGCGGCGCCCGGCCCGCGCCCGTGCTGCGCGTCGACGGCGCGATGAGCGGCAGCGACTGGACCATGCAGTTTCTCGCCGATATCACCGACGCGCCGGTGGACCGGCCGGTGATGCTGGAAACCACCGCGCTCGGAGCGGCCTGGCTGGCGGGGATGCAGGCCGGGCTCTACCCTGACCAATCCGGTTTCGCCGGTCTGTGGCAGGCCGACCGGCGATTCACCCCCGCGATGACCGCGCAGGACCGCGACGCTCGTTACGCCGCCTGGAAAGACGCCGTGCGCCGCACGCTTGGCGGCTGACGCGCCGCCTCCGGCGGGGATATTTTCGACCAGAAGAACGCGCGGCCGTTTCTTCTCGGGGCAAATACTCGATCCGGCGGCGGCCACCGGGCGCCATCCCCGGGCCCTGTCGCCGGACGCTCAGAAGAACGCCTGCAACCCGGTCTGCGCGCGACCCAGGATCAATGCGTGCACGTCATGCGTGCCCTCATAGGTATTGACCGTCTCCAGGTTCATCATGTGACGCATGACCTGAAATTCTTCCGAGATCCCGTTGCCGCCGTGCATGTCGCGCGCCATCCGGGCGATATCCAGCGCCTTGCCGCAGTTGTTGCGCTTGAGCATGGAGATCATCTCGGGCGCGGCGCGGCCCGCGTCCATCAGGCGGCCCAACCGCAGCACCGCGTGCAGGCCCAGCGTGATTTCGGTCTGCATGTCGGCGAGCTTTTTCTGGAACAGCTGCGTCTGCGCCAACGGCCGCTGGAACTGGCGCCGGTCCAACCCGTATTGCCGTGCCGCGTGCCAGCAGAATTCCGCGGCGCCGAGCACACCCCAGGCTATTCCGTAACGCGCGCGGTTCAGGCAGCCGAACGGCCCCTTCAGCCCCTCCGCCCCCGGCAGCAGCGCGTCTTCGCCGACCTCGACATCGCGCAGCACGATTTCTCCGGTGACAGAGGCGCGCAACGACAACTTGCCGGTGATCTTGGGCGCCGACAGCCCCTTGGTGCCCTTCTCGATGAGAAAACCGCGAATCTTTCCTCCATGCGCCTCCGACTTGGCCCAGACGACGAAGACGTCGGCGATCGGCGCGTTGGAAATCCACATCTTGCTGCCGTTCAGCACATAGCCGCCGTCGACCTTGCGCGCGGTGGTCTTCATCGCGCCGGGATCGGAGCCCGCGTCGGGTTCGGTCAGGCCGAAGCAGCCGATCCACTCGCCGCGCGCCAGCCTGGGCAGGTAGGTCCTGCGCTGCGCCTCGCTGCCGTAGGCATGGATCGGGTACATCACCAGCGAGGATTGCACCGACATCATCGACCGATAGTCCGAATCCACACGCTCCACCTCCCGGGCGACCAGCCCGTAGGTCACATAGGACGCGCCGAGCCCGCCGTAGTCCTCCGGCAGGGTGAGGCCGAGCAGACCCGCCTCGCCCATCTCCGCGAAGATGGCGGGGTCGCTCGACTCATCGCGAAAGGCCGCAATCGCGCGCGGTTGCAGTTTGGCCTCCGCATAGTCACGCGCGCTGTCGCGCAGCATCCGTTCATCCTCGCTCAGCGCGTCCTCCAGCCGCAGGGCGTCTTCCCAGTCGAAACGGCCGAGCGCGGGCGCTGATCTGGGATCTGTGGGGGAAGTGGCAGTCATGGCGGCGGTCTCCGTGGTGATGCTGGCGGCGGCATGGTTTCGCAGTCTCTTGCCGGTATACCGGCGCACCCGCGTGCGGACCAGCGTGTTTGCGCCATCCGTCCATTGGATCGGCCGGTGTGTGCGCCGCGGGCTGGCGGCGCCCGCCCGCGCGGAGGCAGACAACCAGAGCGTTCGCCGACTGGCTGCATGAGGCGACGCGCATGTTACAGGCCGCGGCGGAATCTTCCCGTGTTCGGCTTGGCTGACCTTGAGGAAGGTCGTAGGGATTTACAATTTATGATAATGCGGCATTGCATAATTATAGATCATCTTGTAGTAATAAGGCAGCTCACGGGGACACGGGCCGCCCCGGCCCAGATCTGGCCGGGACCCGGTCCCGCTCCGGGCAGAAAAGGACAGTTGCAATGCAACTCATTCAAAGACGACAGGCGATGGCACTCTTGGGCGGGGCCGCGGCGGCGCCGCTGTTCGCAGGACCGGCGCGTGCGGCGTCCACGACCGTCGTGGGCGCATTGCGCTTTACCAGCCATGCCCCGAATTTCATCGCCTTCGAACGCGGATATTACGACGCCGAAGGCCTCCACGTCGAATTCAAATTCTTTCAGGCGGCGCAGCCGATGGCCGTCGCCATTGCCTCGGGCGATGCCGATTTCGCGGTCACGGCGATTTCCGGCGGGCTGATCTCGCTTGCCGAAAAAGGCGCGACCAAGGTGATCGGCGGCGCCCTCAGCGAAGAGCCGGGCATCGACGGCCAGATGTTCCTGGCCTCGGACGCGGCCTATCAGGCAGGGGTCACCGCACCCGGAAAACTCGGCGGCAGATCCTTCGGCGTCACGCAAAGCGGATCGTCGTTCCACTATGTGGGCGCGCAGATGGCCAGGGCCGAGGGCATCGCCCCGGTCTTCCGCCCGCTGCAAAAGGTGGGCACGCTGATCGGGGCGCTGAAATCCGGCCAGATCGACAGCTGGGCCATCGTGCCGCATATCGCCAAGCCGCTGGCGGCCTCCGGCGCGGTGCATATCATCGGCAACGTCTCGGACTATCTTCCCGATTTCCAGGTCACCACGGTCTTCACCTCGGCGCGCAACGCCGCGCAGGAGCGTCAGAAATCGCAGGCCTTCCTGCGCGCCTATGCGCGCGGGGCCGCCGATTACAACGCGGCGCTCGTGGACCGCACCGCCGATCCCGAAGAGACCGAGGCCGTCACCCGGCTGATCCACAAATACGTCTACGCCGATCAGCCCTATGAAAAGGCGAAACCTTCGATCGTCAACGGCTCCATGCGCATCAACCCCGAGGCGCGGCTGAACAAATCCTCGGTGATGGATCAGCTGAACTGGTACAAATCCGAAGGCATGGTCAAGGACAGCATCACCTTTGAGACGCTGGTCGATCCCAGCTATGTCGAAATTGTCTGACCCCCGCCCGCGCTGCGGCGCGCGGCATCACCCCGCCCCCGAACGAGCGGAGCGCGCACCATGGACCTGAGGCTGGAGCGGATCTGCCACAGCTACAGCGACCTCCGGGTCATCGAGGATGTCAGCCTGACGATAAGCCAGGGCCAGGTCGTGTGCATCGTGGGGCCGTCGGGATGCGGCAAGAGCACCCTGCTGCGCTTCATCGGCGGGCTCGAACGGCCGAGCGCCGGGCGGGTCCTGCAGATCGGCGCCCCGCCCGCGGACAGCCTGAACCCGCTGACCTATGTCTTTCAGGACTTCGCGCTGCTGCCCTGGCGCAGCGTGGAGGGCAACATCTCGCTCGCGCTCGAGGAACACGCCATCTCGGCCGCGCGCCGCGAGATGATCATCGAGGACGTGCTCGCGCGGACCAAACTGTCGGATTTCCGCAAGGCGCTGCCCCGGCAGCTGTCGGGCGGGATGAAGCAGCGCGTGGCCATCGCGCGAGCGTTGGCCGTTAACCCGGCGGTCATGCTTCTCGACGAACCTCTCTCGGCGCTCGACGCGCAGACGCGGGAACTGTTGATGGAAGATCTGGTGGATCTGTGGACACGCAAGCCCTTCACGGCCGTCTATGTCACCCACAACCTGGCCGAGGCCGTGCGCCTGGGCCACCGCATCGTGGTGCTGTCGCGCCGCCCCGGGCGCATCCGCACCACGGTGGATATCGACATCCCCCTGTGCGACCGCCGCGCCGACGACCCCGTGCTGGAGGCGCACCAGCGCCACCTGTGGGATTTGTTGCGTGCGGAAGCCATCGCCGCCGACAAGGAACTCGTCCATGCTTGATCTGACCACTTCGGACAGGCACGACGACAGCCATGCCGACAGGCGCCGCGATCCTGCCGCCTGTCGCGAAGACAACGACGTGAAGACCGTCGCGTTCCGCGGCGGCGGGTTCCGCCCTCAGCCGGTGCGCTTCGTGGGACTCGCGGTCTTCGTGGTGTTGATCGCCCTCATCGAACTCGGCACCCGCACCGGCGTGATCTCTTCGTTGACGTTACCCCGGCCGAGCGACGTTTTCGCGGCTTTCGGCGATCTCTGGCGCTCGGGCCTGCTGTGGTCGCATCTCGGGCCTTCGCTGTCGCGGCTGTTCGTGGGGGCGCTCATGGGGATCAGCGCGGGCATTGCGGTGGGTGTCATGATCGGCCTCTTCAGCCTTGCGCGCGCGGGTCTGGTGCCGCTGGTCGCCGCGCTGTTCCCGATCCCGAAAATCGCGCTGCTGCCGCTGTTCGTCATCTGGTTCGGCCTCGACGAGGGGTCGAAATACGCGCTGATCGCACTTGGCACCTTCACGCCCACGGTCGTCTCCACCTACGGCGCCGTCGACAATGTCGACCGCACCCTGATCCGCATGGGCCAGAGCTTCGGGCTCAGCTGGGCGTCGATCGTGCGCAAGATCGTGCTGCCGGGCGCGCTGCCGGGAATCCTCTCGGGGCTGCGCGTGGGCGTGGCGATCGGGATCATCCTGCTGGTCGCCGCCGAAATGCTGGGCGCGCAATATGGCATCGGCGCCTATATCCTCGAGGCGGGCGCGGTCTATGACCTCGAACGTCTCTTCGTCGGGGTTGCCATCCTCTCGGCGCTGGGGGTGATCACCAGCGCGATCATCACCCGGCTGGAACGCCGCCTGCTGCGCTGGCGCAATTAAGCCGGAATCCCGCGGGCGCGGCGCTGCCCGCTCAGTCCGACAGGGTGGTGGTCCGCGTCGCCGAGAGGAAATTGCCAAAGGTCCTCAGCCCGTCGACGTTGTCGCAGATCACCTTGATCAGCACCAGGAAAGGCACCGCCAGCAGCGCCCCCGCGATGCCCCACAGCCAGGCCCAGAACACCACCGTCAGAAAGACCGACACGGTGTTGATCTCCAGCCGCCTGCCCACGACCAGCGGGGTGACGATCTGCCCCTCCAGCGACGTCGCGGCGAGGTAGAGCAATGGCGGCAGAACGGCAAAGGTCAGATCGGCATAGGTCACGATCGAGAACATCGCGATCAGCACCACGCCGCTCAGCGCGCCGATATAGGGCAGAAAATTCAGCACGAAGGCCAGCGCCCCCCAGATATAGGGATAGGGAAATCCCAGGGCGAAAAGCCCCGCGCCGATCACCAGACCCAGACAGGCATTTATCAGCGTGATGGTGAACAGATAGCGCGACACGCTGCGCTCGATCTCGTGAAAGATGCGCACCGCCTTCTTCTTGTCGCTCAGCTTGGGCGTGGCCTCCACCAGCTTGAGGTAGAACAGATCGTTCGACGACAGGATGAACAGCGCCAGCACCAGCGCCACCGCCAGCGTCGCCCCCGCCGAGAACAGGTTGCTGACGGCCGAATCCAATATGCCCGGCTGTTCGATCACCACCTTTTGCTTGGCGCTGTCGCCCTTCTGCTCGGTGATCTTGTCGACCTCCTTCGAGGCCTCCTGCACCGCCTCGACCGATTGGCTCAGGTTCTCCAGCCGCGATTTGATCTTCGCGCCATAGCTCGGCGCCTGCGCGACCCATTTGCTGACCGGGCCGCTCATCATGTAGCCGGCCGTGCCCAGTCCCACACCCAGCCCGATCACCAGCACCACCGCCGTCAGGGGTGCGGGCACCCCGAGCCGCCCCACCGTGCGCACCACCGGGCTTAGGGTCAGCGCAAGGAACACGCCCAGGATCACCGGCAGCAACACGTCCTTGGCGAAAAACATCGCGATGGTCAGCAAAATCAGGAATATCCCGATCAACGTCAGCCGGATCCACATCAGCTCACGTTCGACATTCTCTTCATCGAAGCTCAACGGCTTCTCCCCTGCTGGTCGTGGAGATCGTTCCCGTCCCTCGCAAGTATAAGCGCGCGCGCGCCCAAGGGTTCCGGCCGATCCCCTCGCGCGGCACATTTCTTGCGCCACCCGCCCCGCATCGTCCGATCCGAAAGCCCGCCTGTCGGATATCGTGTGGGAAACGCCGCGACGCGTCCCCATTATCATCTCAAAGCTAAAGGGGTTCCCATGCGATACTCAGGCCTCAAGGTCATCAAGGAAGCACTGACCGGTCACAAGGGGTGGAAACCGGTCTGGCGCGATCCCGACCCGAAACCGGATTATGACATCGTCATCATCGGCGCGGGCGGGCACGGGCTGGCGACGGCGCATTACCTGGCCAAGGTCTTCGGCGAGCGCCGCGTCGCGGTGATCGAAAAGGGCTGGCTGGGCGGCGGCAACGTCGGGCGCAACACCACCATCATCCGCTCCAACTACCTGCTCGACGGCAATGAGCCCTTCTACGAATTCTCGCTCAAGCTCTGGGAAGGGCTGGAACAGGATCTGAACTACAACGCGATGGTCAGCCAGCGCGGCATTCTCAACCTGTTCCACAACGACCCCCAGCGCGACGCCGCCACCCGGCGCGGCAACGCGATGCGCCTCAACGGTGCCGACGCCGAGCTGCTGGATACCGACGGCGTGCGCGCCCTCTACCCCTTCCTCAACTTCGACGACGCGCGCTTCCCGATCAGGGGCGGGCTGCTGCAACGCCGCGGCGGCACCGTGCGCCACGACGCCGTCGCCTGGGGCTACGCCCGCGCCGCCGACAGCCGCGGCGTCGACATCATCCAGAACTGCGAGGTGACGGGCTTCCGCATCGAGAACGGCAAATGCCTGGGCGTGGAAACCAGTCGCGGCTTCATCGGCGCGAAAAAGGTCGGCGCCTGCGTCGCGGGCTCCTCGGGCCGGCTGATGGCCAAGGCGGGCATGCGCCTGCCGATCGAATCGCATGTGCTCCAGGCCTTCGTCTCCGAAGGGCTCAAGCCGGTGCTGCCGGGTGTCGTCACCTATGGCGCGGGGCATTTCTACGTCAGCCAGTCCGACAAGGGCGGGCTGGTCTTCGGCGGCGATCTGGACGGCTACAATTCCTACGCGCAGCGCGGCAACCTGCCCACGGTCGAGGATGTGGCCGAGGGCGGCATGTCGCTGATGCCGATCATCGGCCGCGCGCGCCTGCTGCGGATGTGGGGCGGCATCATGGACATGTCGATGGACGGCTCGCCGATCATCGACCGCACCGACATCGAAGGCCTCTACTTCAACGGCGGCTGGTGCTACGGCGGCTTCAAGGCCACGCCCGCCTCGGGCTACGCCTATGCCCATCTGCTGGCCACCGGCACCCCGCACGAGACCGCGCGCGCCTACCGTTTCGACAGGTTCCGCCGCGGCTACATGATCGACGAGAAGGGCATGGGCGCGCAGCCCAATCTGCACTGACCCATGTTTCTTCTTGGCAAAAATACTCGGCTCGCACCGCTGTCCCAAAGGATCGCCGCATGATCATCGACCACCCCCTGCTCGGCCCGCGCGATGCGCAGGAATTCACCTACCTGGGCGACGCCGCGCTGATCCACCGCCCCGACTGGCAGGCCGAAGACGCCGTGGATGCCTTCCACGACTACCTCTACCTGCGCGACAACCCGGCCGGCCAACACCGAGAGCTGTGGTTCCACGAACAGGGCGACCGCTCCTGGCTGGTCGTCACCCGCAACACGCTGACCCATGAAATCAGCAAGGTCGAACTGGCCCGCGACGTGGCCCGTGCGGAGGGGCGCAGCAAATGAGCCAACAGCCAAATCGCCTGAAAGGCGGCGCGATCGACCGCGCGCGCAGCTTTCATTTCACCTTCGACGGCGCGGCCTATCAGGGTCACGCGGGCGACACGCTGGCCTCCGCGCTGCTGGCGGGCGGCGTGCGCCTGATGGGCCGGTCGTTCAAGTACCACCGCCCGCGCGGCCCGCTCACCGCCGGCTCCGAAGAGCCCAACGCCCTGGTCGAGCTGCGCGACGGCGCCCGGCGCGAACCCAACACCCGCGCCACCACGGCGGAGCTTTTCGACGGGCTGAGCGCCACCAGCCAGAACCGCTGGCCCAGCCTCTCGAACGACATGATGGCCGTCAACGACCGGCTGTCGTCCTTCTTCGCGGCGGGGTTCTACTACAAGACCTTCATGTGGCCCAGGTCCTTCTGGGAAAAGCTCTATGAGCCGATCATCCGCCGCGCCGCGGGTCTGGGCTCGCTGTCGATGAAGGATGACCCCGACAGCTACGACAAGGGATTCCTGCATTGCGACCTGCTGGTCGTGGGCTCCGGCCCCGCCGGGCTTTCGGCCGCGCTCACCGCGGGCCGTGCCGGCGCGCAGGTGATCCTGGCGGAAGAGGATTTCCTCACCGGCGGGCGGCTCAACGCCGAAACCTACATGCTGGGCGACGACAGCGCCGCCGCCTGGGCCGCGCAGACGATGGCCGAACTCGACAGCTTGCCCAACGTGCGGGTGATGACGCGCACCACGATCATCGGCGCGTTCGATCATGGCATCTATGGCGCGGTCGAACGGGTGGCCGACCACCTGCCGGTGCCGCCCCCAGGCAAGCCGCGCCAGATCCTGTGGCGCATCTATACCAAACGCACCGTGCTGGCCGCAGGCGCGATCGAACGCCCCATCGCCTTTGAAAACAACGACCGCCCCGGCATCATGCTGGCCGGCGCCATGCGCGCCTACGCCAACCGCTGGGCCGTCACCGCAGCGCCGCGCGTGGCGATCTTCACCAACAACGACGACGGCCACCGCACCGCCGCCGACCTGATCGCCAAGGGCGTCAAGGTGCTGGCCGTGATCGACACCCGCCCCGACGCGCGCCGCCAGGCCGACACCGAGCTGCTGTCCGGCGCGCAGGTCATCGACACGCGTGGTCGGCTGGGGCTGAGCTTCGTCGAGGTCCGCCTGGCCGACGGCAGCACGCGCACCATCGAATGCGGCGCGCTCGGCGTCTCGGGCGGCTGGAACCCCAACCTGCACCTGTCGTGCCACCAGCGCGGCCGCCCCGTATGGCGCGAGGATATCGCGGCCTTCGTGCCCGGCGAGGACGGCCCCCCGGGGCTGATCGCCGCCGGTGCCGCGCAGGGCGAGCTGAGCACCCACGGCGCGCTCGCGGGCGGCGCCGAGGCCGCCCGCCGCGCGCTGTCGCAGCTCGACATCGACGCCGCCCTGCCCGACCTGCCCCATGCCGAGGATGCCCCCGTCAACGTCACCCCCTTCTGGTACGTCCACGAGGGCCGCGGCCGCGCCTGGATCGACCAGCAGAACGACGTGACCGTCAAGGACGTGAAGCTGGCGCATCAGGAAAACTTCCGCTCGGTCGAGCACCTCAAGCGCTATACCACGCTGGGCATGGCCACCGATCAGGGCAAGACCTCGAACATCACCGGGCTGGCGGTCATGGCCGAAATGACCGGCCAGTCGATCCCGCAGACCGGCACCACCATCTATCGCCCGCCGTATGTGCCCGTCGCGATGGGCACGCTGGCGGGCCGCGCGCGCGGCGCGCATTTCCGCCCCACCCGCGAAACCCCCAGCCACAAATGGGCGGTCGAACAGGGCGCCGTCTTTGTCGAAACGGGCATGTGGCTGCGCGCCCAGTGGTTCCCCCGGCCCGGCGAAAGCCACTGGCGCGAAAGCGTCGACCGCGAGGTGCTGGCCGTGCGCAAATCCGTCGGCGTCTGCGACGTGACCACATTGGGCAAGATCGACGTGCAGGGGACGGATGCCGCGGAGTTCCTCAACCGCATCTACGCCAACGGCTTCGCCAAGCTGGCCGTGGGCAAAGTGCGCTATGGTCTGATGCTGCGCGAGGACGGCATCGCGATGGACGACGGCACCACCGCGCGGCTGGCCGAGGATCATTTCGTGATGACCACCACCACCGCCAACGCGGTGCCGGTCTTCCGCCACATGGAATTCGCGCGCCAGTGCCTCTGGCCCGACATGGACGTGCAGCTGATCTCCACCACCGAGGCTTGGGCGCAGTTCGCGGTGGCCGGCCCCAATTCGCGCAACCTGCTGCGCAAGATCGTGGACCCCGAGTTCGACATCTCGAACGAGGCCTTCCCCTTCATGGGCTGCGGCGAGATCACCGTCTGCGGCGGGCTGCGCGCGCGGCTCTTCCGGATCTCCTTCTCGGGGGAGCTGGCCTATGAGATCGCCGTGCCCACCCGCTACGGCGACGCGCTGATGCGCCGCCTGATGGAGGCGGGGCAGGAATTCGACGTGGTGCCCTACGGCACCGAGGCGCTGGGGGTGATGCGCATCGAAAAGGGCCACGCCGCGGGCAACGAGCTGAACGGAACCACCACCGCGCTCAACCTCGGGATGGGGCGGATGGTGTCCAAGAAGAAGGACAGCATCGGATCGACCCTGTCGGAACGCGAGGGGCTGAACCAGCCCGACGCGCTGATGCAGGTGGGGCTGCGTCCGGTCAACCGCCAGGACCCCGTGCCCGCCGGATCCCACCTGATGAACAAGGGCGTGCAGGCCAGCGCGGGCAACGACCAGGGCTATGTCACCTCCGCCGCCTATTCACCAAACCTGGGCCATGCGATCGGCATCGGCTTTCTCAAGAACGGCGGCGCGCGCCTGGGCGAGGTGATCCGCGCCGTCAGCCCGCTGAAAGGCACCGACATCGCGGTCGAGGTCGTCAGCGCCCATTTCATCGACCCGGACGGGGAGCGTCTTCGTGCATAATCTGGAACCCATCACGCCGCTGGGCGGCACCACCCCGCGGCAGGATCGGATCGGCGGCGTGACGATTACCGAAAACCCCGACCGCGCGCTGGCGTCGCTGGCGGCACGGCTGGGCCGCGTCGACGACTGCACCACCGCGATGCGCGGTCTGCTGGGCGGCGATCTGCCCGACGTGGCCCAGGCCGGGTCGGGCGAGGTCGCCGCCTTCTGGACCGGCCCCGAGCAATGGATGCTCGAGGCCCCCCACGACACCCACGAAGACCTCGCCGCGCGCGTCGGCGAGGCGGTCGGGGACGCCGGCTCGGTGACCGAGCAGACAGACGGCTGGTGCCGCTTCGAGGTGACGGGGTCGGACGCCGTCGCCCTGTTCGAACGGCTCTGCCCGCTGGATCTGCGCAAGCTCGAGGCGGGCCGCGTCAGCCGCACCACGATCGAGCATCTGGGGTGTTTCGTGATCTGCCGCGACACCGCGCGCGCCTACAGCGTCATGGGGCCGCGTTCCTCCGCGGCCACGCTGCATCACGCGCTGGTGAGCGCCGCGCATTCCATCGCCTGACGCCCCTGGCCGGGGCGTCGGCGCCCCGCGACCTGCGCCTGGTGCCGCCGGGGATGCCTCCGGCGGGGATATTTGCCACCAGAAGAAGCCGCGCTCAGCTCGAGGGCAGCGCGCGCTTGCCCTGGACGCGGAAGAGGTTGATCTTTTCGCGTTCCTGCTGCGGGGTGATGCCGAAGGCCTCCTTGTAGTGCTGGACCATCGGCGTCGAGGAGGCATAGCCCACCGCCAGCGCGATGTCGGTCATCGTGTCGTTGGAATACATCACCAGCTGGCGCGCGGCCTTCATCCGCAGGGTGCGGTAGTAATGCGACGGGCTTTGCCCGGTCGAGGCCTTGAAGCTGCGTTCCAGCTGGCGCGGGCTGAGGTTCACCATGCGCGCGACATCGGCCACGGTCACGGTATCCTCGATGTGCTCGGAAAAGAACCGCACCGCCTGGGCGATGGCGGGCGGCAGCATGTCGTCGGTGGCGCCGGTGCGAAAGGCGGGGATTTTCTGGCTGACGCCCTGCCCGCGCACCAGCGGATGCTGGAACCAGCAGGCAACCTCGGTCATCACGTCGGCGCCGAGCTTTTGTTCCACCAGATGCAGCATCAGATCGAACGCCGCCGCCGCGCCCGACGCGGTCATCCGGCGGCGGTCCATCACGATCACGTCGTCGGTGCCCTGCGTATCGGGAAATTCGCCCGCGAAGGCGGTCTCGTAGCACCAATGCACCGAACAGCGGTGCCCTTCCATCACGCCGGAGCGCACCAGCGGAAAGACCCCGCCGCTGACACCGCCGATCACCACGCCGTGGCGCGCCATCTGACGCAGAATGCCGTTGCCCGCCTTCGGATCGACAAACCCGCCCGTCGGACTGCTGAGCAGGAACAGGAAATCGACCATCTCGGTGCGTGCCAGCGTCTGGTCCGGATCGAACCCGACGTTGGCGCTGGAATTCACCCGTTGCCCGGTTTCCGAGATCAGCACCCATGAAAACGCGCGCTGCGCCGCGATCTCATTGGCCGCGCGCAGCGGCTCGATCGCCGAGGTCAGGCAGGACATCGGGAAGCCCGGAAAAATCAGGAACCCGAGCTTTGTCGTTTCATTCTTGTTCATGGTTTCTATACTATCAGGAAACATCAGGTTGACGATGGGGAACAACACCCCGAATTCCCGGGCGACGCAACGGCTGACGTGCATCCGCGGGGAAACCACACTACAAGGGCTGTCTATGAGCAAAGCAAATGTGGAACCCGACGCGGCGGCTGTCAACCTGAACCAGGACCCGCACCGCACGCGCGACGAACGCGAAAAGGTGCTTGAGGTCGCGATCGGCCGCGAGGTGCGGGCCTTTCGCCGCAAGCAGGACATCACCGTGGCCGAACTGGCCAATCTGACCGGGCTTTCGATCGGGATGCTGTCGAAGATCGAGAACGGCAATACCTCGCCCTCGCTGACCACCCTGCAGACGCTCGCCCATGCGCTGAGCGTTCCGCTGACCGCCTTTTTCCGCCGGTTCGAGGAAAAGCGCGGCGCGGTGCACACCCGCGCGGGCGAAGGGATGCATGTCGACCGGCGCGGCACGCGGGCCGGTCATCAATACAACCTTCTGGGTCACCTCGGCTCCAACGCCAGCGGCGTGGTGGTCGAACCCTATCTGATCACCCTGTCGCAGAAAACCGACACCTTTCCGACATTTCAGCACGACGGCATCGAAATGCTGTACATGCTGGAAGGCGAGGTCGACTATCGCCATGCGGAGCAGCTGTTTCCGCTGCAACCGGGCGACACGCTGTTTTTCGACGCGGACGCCCCCCACGGGCCGGAGGTGTTGAAAAAGCTGCCCATCAAGTATCTGTCCATCATTTCATATCCGCAGGCCAATTAAGGTCGCGTCGAATTTTGTTTTTGGTATCATTTCATGCTTCGATTTATCGCTTCGGTCTACCGCGCGCTGATTTCTCTTCTGGCGACCGGCTTTCTGGCGGGCACCATCGCGGGCGGCGCCTTCATGCTCAGCACCGGCACCGGCTCCACCGCGATCGCGGTCGGGCTGATCGTTCTGGGCCCGCTGGTCGTGGTTCTGGTGTTCGGCACGCTGGCCATCCTGATCCAGAACAACGAATTGCTGCATCGCATCGCCGACGCTCAGGGCGGCAGGAAACCGGGGCTTTTCAACTCCCGCGGCCGCAAGGTGCAGCACCTCGATACGGCCGAGGAACGGGCGGAACCGCGGCTGCGCGCCTGATCGCGGCGCGCCCCGTCCGGATCAGCGCTGTTGCAGCGGCGGCTCGCTGTCCAGATCGGGCCAGATCCCATCCGAAGTGGGCAGCCCGTCGTCGTATTTCGACAGCCACTCCAGGATCTTGGGCCGGTTGTCGATGAACCCCTTGTAGCTTGCCAGCTCATCGGGCAGCGTGCTCAGCACGCGGTGGAACCGCCGGCCCCATTTGGGCACCGTCACCAGTTCGTCCAGCTTGATCAGGTAGCAGCGGATCGGAAACACCAGCGCGTTCGAGCGCGGCAGCCGGAAGAAGGTCTGAAGCTCCACCCGCAGGTGCATCTTCTGGCCCATGTTCTCCAGGGTCAGATCCTGCTTCATCGCCCCCCATTTGTGATAGTTCTCGGGGCTGGTATCGAGCAGCGGGTTCACCGTCATCGTCCAGTTCAGCCGCCGCGCGGGCGATCCCTGCTGGATGTTCAGCAGGAACTTCAGCGCGCGCTGGAAAATCCCCATCTCATGCGCCTTGGGCACCGGGGCGTGCCATTCGAAGA
>NZ_JBRBUA010000116.1:0-20629 GCF_052826345.1 Brevirhabdus sp.
CAGCGCCCGCATTCAGCCCTGGGCGGCCAGCCTCCGGCGCTGGTCTATTGGCAGAGAAATGATAGCAACCAACCCGGTCAGCAGGTGCAACGAGTAGCTTAAATCATGCCAGATCCTGTCCAAGAGACGGGGAGTAGCTCAGTCGGGACTGGTATCGCTGCGAGCATGTGAAGCTCTGCGGCAGTCGCATGCCAGCTTGTCCAGCCTGCGGTGTCGGCCTTCCGGTCCGTTCCCAGACCGATGGAGATCTGGTTTGCGGCGATTGCGGCGAGAACCAGCGGGCCTGTCCCAGTTGCGAAGCAGGATGGCTGGTCGAACGACGCGGACGCTATGGAGCATTTCTTGGCTGCGTGCGTTTCCCAGACTGTGATGGCAAAGCCAAGCTAACGAAGAGCACATGACATGCTGACAGAGCGCGACATAGCTCGCTGGCGGCCCTTGATGGGCAATGGGACATGGCGAGGCTCAGCAAGGATCGGGAAGGAAACCATCGTCGTGGCACAATGGAAGTGGAGCCGACCAAGGCTCACTTGCACAGCTCTCACTCGTTCCTCATTAAGCCTTTAGAAACAGGGCAATTTTTCTAACATCCGCCCTCCTGTGACGCGAAAATTATCCGCGTCGCGAAAAAATATCTGCTTCCCTACACGCCCTCAGAAATCCAAATTCTCCACGTTCAGCGCGTTTGTCTGGATGAATTCGCGGCGGGGTTCCACGACGTCGCCCATCAGCTTGGTGAAGATGTTGTCGGCCTCGGCCAGGTCGTCGATCTTGACGCGCAGCAGGGTGCGGGCTTCGGGGTCGAGGGTGGTCTCCCACAGCTGATCCGGGTTCATTTCGCCCAGGCCTTTGTAGCGTTGCAGGTTCAGGCCCTTTTCGCCCTCCGCGAGGATGGCGCCCAGCAGTTCTTCGGGGCCGTGGATGAGCATTTCCCGCTCCTTGCGGACCAGATGAGCCGGGCGGTTGTAGACCTCTTGCAGCGGCGCCGTCATCGAGCCGAGCTTGCGCGCCTCGCCGGACCGCAGAACCTGCCCGTCGAGGGTGCGCACCTCTTCGACGCCGCGCAGGATGCGAGCCAGGCGCAGGCCCTTTTCCTGCGTGGGGCGGCCTTGCCAGCCGCGTTCATATTCCTTGGCGATCAGATCCAGCCGTTCGGCCACGCTGTCGGCGGTGCCTTGCAGGTCCTGATCGACCGCACCGGGCAGGAAGGCGCCGGCGATGGCGGCCTGTTCCAGGATATGGGTCGGATAGTGGGTGGGGAAGGCGCCAAGGATGCGGCGCACCTGGCGGGCCTCGTCGACCACGCGCACCAGATCGGCGCCGGTGATTTCCTCGCCCGAGCCAAGGCGCAGCACCGCACCCTCTATGCCCTGCTGGATCAGGTAATCGTCCAGCGCCGCCTGGTCCTTAAGGTAGACCTCGGACTTGCCGCGGCTGACCTTGTAGAGCGGCGGCTGCGCGATATAGAGATAGCCGCCCTCGATCAGCTCCGGCATCTGGCGGAAGAAGAAGGTCAGCAGCAGCGTGCGGATATGCGCGCCGTCGACGTCGGCGTCGGTCATGATGACGATCTTGTGGTAGCGCAGCTTGGAGATGTCGAATTCGTCGCGCCCGATGCCGGTGCCCAGCGCCATCACCAGGTTGCCGATTTCCTGACTGCCCAGCATCCGGTCGAAGCGCGCACGCTCCACATTCAGGATCTTGCCGCGCAGGGGCAGCACTGCCTGCGTGCGCCGATCGCGGCCGGTCTGGGCCGAGCCGCCGGCGCTGTCGCCCTCGACCAGAAACACCTCGGTCTTCGAGGGGTCTTTTTCCGAGCAGTCCTTGAGTTTGCCGGCCAGGAAATTCACATCCATCGCGGATTTGCGGCGCGTCAGTTCGCGCGCCTTGCGGGCGGCTTCGCGGGCGACGGCGGCCTCGATGATCTTGCCGACGATGATGCGGGCCTCGGCGGGGTTTTCCTCGAACCATTCGGCCAGCTTTTCGTTGACCAGCCCCTCGACCGCGGGGCGCACCTCGGAGGAGACGAGCTTGTCCTTGGTCTGGCTGCTGAACTTGGGGTCGGGCACCTTGACCGACAGCACGCAGGTCAGCCCCTCGCGGGCATCGTCGCCGGTAAAGTTGACCTTTTCGCGCTTGGCGATGCCGCTGGACTGGGCATAGTTGTTGATGGTCCGCGTCAGCGCGCCGCGCAGGCCCGCCATGTGGGTGCCGCCGTCGCGCTGCGGGATGTTGTTGGTGAAGGGCAGCACCGTCTCATGATAGGTGTCGTTCCACCACATCGCGACCTCGACGCCGATGTCGTCCTTTTCACCGGCGATATAGATCGGCTCCGGCATGATCGAGGATTTGGACCTGTCGAGGTATTTGACGAACTCGCGCACGCCGCCCTCATACATCAGCTCGGTGTGCAGCGGCTCCGCGGGGCGCAGATCCTCCAGCACGATCTTGACGCCGGAATTCAGGAACGCCAGTTCGCGCAGGCGATGTTCCAGCGTCTTGAAGGAATATTCGAGGTTCGAGAAGGTGTCGACCGAGGCGAGAAAGCGCACTTCGGTCCCCTTGCGCCCGTTCGCATCGCCCACGACCTTCAGCGGTTCGGTGGTGAAGCCGCCTTCGAAGCGCGCGACATGTTCCTTGCCGTCGCGCCAGATGCGCAGTTCCAGCCAGTCGGACAGCGCGTTGACCACCGACACGCCGACGCCGTGCAGACCGCCCGAAACCTTGTAGGAATTCTGGTCGAATTTTCCGCCCGCGTGCAGCTGGGTCATGATGACCTCGGCCGCCGAGACGCCTTCGCCTTCGTGGATGCCGACGGGGATGCCGCGGCCGTTGTCGCTGACCGAAACGCTGCTGTCGGCGTGGATCCGCACAGTCACGGCGTCGGCGTGACCGGCGAGCGCCTCGTCGATGCCGTTGTCCACGACCTCATAGACCATATGGTGCAGCCCCGACCCGTCGTCGGTGTCGCCGATATACATGCCGGGCCGTTTGCGAACGGCTTCCAACCCCTTGAGAACCTTAATGGAATCTGCGCCGTATTCTTCAGGGATCTTTGCGTTTTCGGCCATGCGATCTTTCCTTGGTCATTTGCCGATTTTATACGAGTTCTGGGGGGGGTTGTCACGCCCATCCCCCAGGTTTTGCGGTCACGCGAAGGGAATGATCGCGGCCACCAGAATCAGCAACAGCCCCGAGACGACATTGGCGCGCCGCAACGCCCGTGCGGAGCTGAGCACCGCGCGCGCGCGGCTGATCAGCAGCGCGATCACCAGGTTCCCGCACAGCGGCACCAGAAACGACAGGAAGGTGATCGCGGCGATGTCGGGCCAGCCCACGCGGGTCAGATCGAAAAAGCCGGGCAGCACCCCCATGTAGAACAGGATCGCCTTGGGGTTGCCCAGGATGACGGCGACGCCGGCGGCGAAACCCGGCCAGACGCCGGGCCGCGTCAGGCGGCTGTCGCGCGCGATGCCGCGGTCGGCGTTGCGGATCAGCAGCACCCCCATCACCAGAAAGATCGCCGAGGCCGCATAGCGCAGCAGGTCCATCGCGCCGGACAGGCTGCCGACCAGCCAGCTGACGCCCAGCACCGCCAGCAGCGGCCAGAGCACATCGCCCACCACAACCCCCAGGGCCAGTGGCCAGGCGGCGGCGAACCCGCCCGACAGCGCCCGCGCGGTCAGCGCGATCCAGACCGGGCCGGGGGTCAGGAACAGGATGATTAGCGCCAGCGCGTAAAGCGACAGCTCGCCCACCGTTATGCTCATGCGGTTATGCTCATGCCCTGATGCTCATGCCCCGATGCTCAAGCCAGCCTGCCGTCGGCGTCGAGTGGCCAGAACGGGTTCATCGCGAATTCCCATACATGCCCGTCGGGGTCGGCGACATAGCCCGAATAGCCGCCCCATTCGGTGGCGACCGGCGCGGCGATCGCGCGCGCGCCCGCAGCCACGGCGGCCTGCCACGCGGCGTCGACGCCTTCGCGGTCGGGGAAGTTCTGTGCCAAGGTGGCGGCGCCCCGACCCAGATCGGCCACCGCGCAGCCCTGTTCGCGGGCCAGCCCCTCCAGGCTGAACAGCCCGAAGCGCGCGCCGCCCATGTCGTAAAAGGCAACCTCGTCCAGCGCCTCTTGGGGCACCCAGCCCAGACGCTCGTAATAGGCGCGGGCGCGGGCCAGGTCGGCCACGCCCAGGGTGATCAGCGTTACACGGTTGGCTTTCATCGGGTGCATTCCTTTGCGGTCGATCCCTGCGGCGTTTCGGCGATTTCAAATGCCTGCGCCCGTGGGCCGAGGGTGTCAAACAGTTCCGCCCCCGTGCCCGTCATCCAGGCCTGCGCCCCGAGCGCGCAGATCTCGTCATAAAGGGCGGCGCGGCGGGCGTTGTCCAGATGGGCCGCGACCTCATCGAGCAGCAGGATCGGCGGCGCGCCGAAATCCTGTGCCAGGGCGCGGGCATTGGCCAGCACCACGGAAATCAACAGCGCCTTCTGTTCCCCGGTAGAGGCCTGCCGCGCCGCCACGCCCTTGGCCTGAAACACCGCGTCCAGATCGGCGCGATGCGGCCCGGCAAGCGTGCGCCCGGCCGCCATGTCGCGGCTGCGGCCCCCGGCCAACAGGCGGGTCAGCTCGGCTTCATCGGGGTGGGGGGGCAGATCGTCGGGCATCTGGACCCGCAGCACCGCGCGGGGAAAGGCGGTCGCGGCGTCCTGGCTGGCGGTCGCGATACGGTCCAGCGCGTGCTGGCGGTTGTCCTGCAACACCGCGCCTGTGCGCGCCATCTGCGCCTCCAGCGCATCGTACCACGACGCGTTGCGCTGGCCGTCCTTCAGCAGGCGGTTGCGCTGGCGCATGGCCTTTTCGTAATCCAGCGCCACCTCGGCGTGATCGGGCAGAAAGCTGAGCGTCATGCGGTCCAGAAACCGGCGGCGGCCCTCGGCGCTTTCGGTCCACAGCCGGTCCATCGCGGGGACCAGCCACAGGATGCGCGCGATACGCCCCAGCGCTACCTGCGGTACCGCCTTGCCGTCGATGGCGACGCTGCGCGGCTGGCCGGCCTCCGCACGCAGGGCCAGCTCATGCGTCTGGCCGCGGCTGTCGAGCAGCCCCGCGACCGACCAGCCGAGCGCCTGCGGCTGACGCGCCAGATCGGCCGCCGCCGCCCGCCGCAGCCCGCGACCGGGCGACAGCAGGGAAATGGCCTCCAGGATATTGGTCTTGCCCGCGCCGTTGGCGCCAAACAGCGCCACGGGCCGGCCGTCGAGCGCCAGATCCACCCGCAAGTGAGAGCGGAAGTGCGACAGCCGAAGCTGCCGCAGCGCCAATGTCGCGCCCGGCATCGCTATGGGCCGGGGCGTGCCCGCCGCAGCGTCGGGCGCCAGCTCACACGCGCATCGGCATCACGACGTAAACCGCCGAGGTGTCGCTGCCTTCGCGCATCAAGGTCGGATCGCCCGACGAGTTGAACAGGAATACCGCGTTTTCGCGGTCCACCTGGCTGGCGATTTCCAGCAGGTATTTGGCGTTGAAGCCGATTTCCAGCCGCTCGTCGCCATAGGCCACGGCCAGCTCTTCTTCGGCGGCGCCGCTGTCGGGGGCGTTGACCGACAGGATCAGCCGGTCCTCGTCCAGTGCCATCTTGACCGCGCGCGAGCGTTCCGAGCTGACCGTGGCCACACGGTCGACCGCCTTGGCGAATTCGGCGGCGTCCACCTCCAGCTTGCGGGCGTTGCCCGAGGGGATCACGCGCGTGTAGTCCGGGAAGGTGCCGTCGATCACCTTGGACGTCAGGGTGATTTCCGGTGTGGCGAAGCGCACCTTCGTTTCGGACACGGAAACGGCGATCTGCATGTCGTCGTCGTCGAGCAGCTTGCGCAGCTCTCCCACCGTCTTGCGCGGGACGATCACGCCCGGCATCTCTTCGGCGTCGGCGGGCAGATCGGCATCGATCCGGGCCAGGCGGTGGCCGTCGGTGGCCACGCAGCGCAGCACGCGCCCGTCCTCGGATTCGGCCACATGCATGTAGACGCCGTTCAGGTAATACCGTGTCTCTTCGGTCGAAATGGCGAATTTCGACTTGTCGAACAGCCGCCGCAGCACCTTGGCGGGGGCGCTGAAATTCGATGCGTATTCCGCATTCGCCATGACGGGGAAATCTTCGCGGGGCAGGGTCGCCAGCGAAAAGTTGGACCGCCCCGCATCCACCGTCAGCCGCCCCGCCGCGCCGTCGTCGGCCAGGGTGATCAGCGCACCGTCGGGCAGTTTGCGCACGATGTCATGCAGCATGACCGCGCTGACGGTCGTGGCGCCGGGGCGCTCGACCTGGGCGATGGCCTTGTCGACCACCTCGATATCGAGATCGGTCGCACGGAAGCTGACCGAATTGGCGTCGGCCTCGATCAGCACGTTGGCCAGGATCGGAATGGTGTTGCGCCGCTCTACCACCGACTGCGCCTGACTGAGCGCCTTGAGCAGGGCGGCGCGCTCTATGCTGATCTTCATAATGCAATTCCTTCGGGTGCCGGTGGGGGCGCGACGTTAGCGCATCTGTCGACCGGCTCAAGTTATTTTGTGGACTGTCCGACGGAAAGCGGGGGCCGTCAAGGGCGGCTGCCACGCATCCGTCGGCGCTGCCGGAGGCTCAGGCCTCTAGCATCCGGCGCAGCATCTCGACATCCTCGGCGATCTGGTTGTCGATCGATTTCAGCTCTTCGATCTTGCGCACGGCATGCAGCACCGTGGTGTGATCGCGCCCGCCGAAGCGGCGGCCGATCTCGGGCAGCGAGCGGGAGGTCAGCTGTTTCGACAGATACATCGCCACCTGACGCGGCCGCGCGATGGTGCGGGTGCGCTTGGGGCTCAGCAGATCCGACAGGCGGATGTTGTAGTGTTCGCTGACCTTGCGCATGATCTCGTCGATGGTGACCTTGCGGTCGCTCGCCCGCAGGATGTCGGCCAGACAGTCCTGCGTCAGCTCCAGCGTGATTTCGCGGCCCACAAGCTCGGCAAAGGCGAACAGACGGGTCAGAGCGCCTTCCAGCACGCGCACGTTTGTGCTGATCCGATGCGCCAGGAAATCCAGCACCCCGTCGGCGATCGTCAGATTCGGATATTGCGCCCGATAGGCTTCGACCTTGTGCTGGAGGATGCCCAGGCGCAGCTCGAAGTCGGTGGGATGCAGATCGACCACCAGCCCCCATTGCAGGCGAGAGCGGATGCGTTCGTCCAGCCCGTCCATTTCCGAGGGCGAACAGTCGCCCGAGATGATGATCTGCCGACCCTGATCCACCAGCGCATTGAACGTGTGGAAAAACTCGTCCTGCGTTGATTCCTTGCCCGCGATGAACTGCACGTCATCGACCATCAGCACATCGACCGAACGGAAGAGCTGCTTGAAATCCATGGTGGAGCGGTCGCGCAGGGATTGCACGAACTTGTACATGAACTGCTCCGCAGACAGGTAGACGACCCTCAGCTCGGGGCTGCGCTGGTGCAGATCCCAGGCGATGGCGTGCATCAGGTGCGTCTTGCCCAGCCCCACGCCGCCGTAGAGAAACAGCGGGTTGAAGGTGACAGGCCCGCCCTTGGCCACACGGCGCGACGCCGCATGGGCCAATTCATTCGGCTTACCGACGACGAAACTGTCGAAGGTGAACCGCTGGTCGAGCGGTGCACCGGGGATGTCCTCGACGCCGGTGGTGCGCGCACCGCCACGCGCCGCGGGACGCGACGCGGCGGTCGGCACGGCCGCGGGCTCAGCGGAGGTGCCGCCGGACTTGGGCTTCTTGCGCGGCTGGGGCGGCAGGCTTTGCATGCTGCCCTCGGGCACGGTGAAGCGCAGCCGATCGACAGATTGGCCACACGCCAGCAGATGCTGGCGGATATGATCGCCGAAGTTGCGCGAAACCCAATCCCCCATGAAGGTGGTGGGCACGTTGAACGTCACGACGCCGTCTTCCTCCTTCACGAATTCCAGAGGTTTTATCCAGGCTTGATAGTTGTTTTTCCCCAGTGATTTCTTAAGCTGCTTGCAAACACGTCCCCAGGTGTCATCGGTCATTATCTTTTCTTACCCGTTTCATTTCTTATGGTTCAGGATTGCCTCCACGGCAGTCCCCGGGCCTTCCAACCGTTAAGGCCCCCCCGGTGCTTTTGCGGGTCTAGATCGCCCTCGAATCCTTCGGCCACATTGATGCAGCACACAGGCTTGCCTTTGGCAGCAAAGGCTTCGGCCACTGCGTGCGCCGCTTTCATGGACCGTGCCCCGGATCGGCAAAGGAAGAAGATTTCGGACGGTACAGCGCCGTCGAGCTCTTCCATCAGCTGATCCAGAAACAACGGATTGACGGACATGTCCGGAAAGCTCGCCCATTCGACCAAGATGGCCTCCTGACCGAATTCCGAAATGTCAGGTACGCCAACATAACCCCACTCGGCGCGTGTCCTGACATCCACAAGCACGGCGTTGGACGATGTGCTCAACTTCTCCCACGCTTCCTGAGGAGCAACCTCAGAAACGCGCGGACCAACGTCCGTGCTCATTTTAATATCCCCCGAAGACGAAGTGAATCGCAGGTTGAACGTAGCAAGCTGTGCATAACGCGATCAACAGATCTTCACGCTTGACTCTGAACAGGGGTCAGAACGAATCCCGAAGGCGTTGCGAAAGCCACACACTGGCCGGTTTCCGCCAGACACGCACAGCAAAAAGGGCGCAGCCCATCGGCGCGCCCTTTGAAAATCGTTCTGCGACAGTCACTTATGCGGCGACGGCCTTGACCCGGGCGTTCAGCCGGGAAATCTTGCGTGCCGCGGTGTTCTTGTGGAGGACGCCACGGGTCACGCCGCGCATGACCTCGGGCTGAGCAACCTTGAGTGCCGTTTTCGCGGCGTCGGCGTCACCGGACGCGATTGCTTCTTCTACCTTGCGAATAAAGGTCCGGATACGTGACCGGCGGGCTTTATTAACTGCGAAGCGACGCTCGTTCTGGCGTGCGCGTTTTTTTGCCTGAGGCGAGTTAGCCATGTTTCGAAGTCCGTCCTGACGGTTCGTGTAAACAGAAGTGGCGCTTCTAGGCCCGACTCGTCCGGCTGTCAACAGCGCCACGCGGCGATAATGTCATTTGTCCCTGAACTGCGGCTCGCGCTTTTCGAGAAAGGCCGACATGCCCTCCTTCTGGTCCTCGGTGGCGAACAGGCTCTGGAACACGCGGCGCTCGAACAGGATGCCCTGCGACAGCGTGGTCTCATAGGCCTGGTTCACCGTCTCCTTCACAGCCGCGGTGGTCAGGGTCGACTTCTCCGCGATCTTTTCGGCGGCGGCGAGCGCCTCCTCCAGCAGTTTCTTCGCGGGCACCACGCGCGACACCAAGCCCGAGCGCTCGGCCTCCTCCGCGTCCATGAAGCGGCCGGTCAAATGCATGTCCATCGACTTCGACTTGCCCACCAGCCGGGTCAGGCGCTGCGTGCCGCCGATCCCCGCGATGACGCCGAGGTTGATTTCCGGCTGGCCGAATTTGGCGTTGTCGGCCGCGATGATGAAATCGCACATCATCGCCAGCTCGCAGCCGCCGCCCAGCGCATATCCCGCCACCGCCGCGATCACCGGCTTGCGAGTCTGCGTGATCCGGCGGCAGTCGGAACCGAAAAGATCGCCGGTGAACATGTCGACGAAGCTTTTTTCGGCCATCTCCTTGATGTCGGCCCCGGCCGCGAAAGCCTTTTCGGAGCCGGTCAGCACGACCGCGCGGACCTTGTCGTTGCTGTCCATCGACTTCAGGGCGTCGGACAGCTCTCCCAGCAGTTCGGAATTGAGCGCGTTCATCGCGTCCGGTCGATGCAGGCGGATCACCCCCACATGTTCCAGAATTTCGACGTTCAACGTATCGTAAGCCATCAATGGCCCCTTCGTTCGTTTCCTCGAACGGGCAGGATTAGCGTACGAATGGCGCGGTTCAAGCTATCTTTGGCACCGTGCGCAATGGAACGAGGACCGCCCGGACTGCACGCAACGGTTAATTTTTCCCGTGCAGCCGGGGGTTATGCAGGGTTCGCCTTCCCTGCCGTAGACCGCGAAGCTGTGTTGAAAATACCCCAGTTCGCCATCCGTTTGCCGGTAATCGCGCAGCGAGGAGCCGCCGGAATCGATGGCTTCGCGCAACACCTGCCGGATCACGGGCACCAGCGCGCCGATCCGCGCGGCAGAGATTCGCCCCGCCTTGCGTCTTGGATCGATGCCCGCCCGGAACAGCGCCTCGCAAACGTAGATGTTGCCCAGCCCCGCCACGATCCGCTGATCGAGCAGCGCCGACTTGATGGCGGTGTTGCGCCCTTTCAGCCGGTCGATCAGATAGGGTTCGTTGAAATCATTGCCCAAGGGCTCCGGCCCCAGCGAGGCCAGCAGCCAGTGCTGGGCGACCTCGGGCGTGGGGGTCAGATCCATCGCCCCGAATCGCCGCGCGTCGTTGAAGACGACCCGCGCCCCGCCTTCCATGTCCAGCACCACATGGTCATGCTTTTCCACCGGCGCGACGGGGGAGGCAAAGCTGCCCTGGATCCGGCCCGAAATCAGCATCCGCCCCGACATGCCCAGATGCACGATCAGGGTTTCCCGCGACGACAGGTCGGCCAGGATGTATTTCGACCGGCGGCGCAGACGCTCCACCCGCGTGCCCGCCAGGCGCCCCGTCATATCGGGCGGAAAGGGCCAGCGCAGGTCGGGGCGGCGCACATCGGCGCGCAGGATGCGCAGCCCCTCCATCACGGGGGCCAGCCCGCGGCGGACTGTCTCGACTTCGGGAAGTTCGGGCAAGCTGTCGGTCCTTCGCATTGTAACGGCTTGGTCACGCCCTATAAGAAGGAACAGTTGAAACGATCGGCAAGCCCCCATGACGGATGATGACAGCAAGACCACGCATTTCGGCTTTCGCGAGGTGCGCGAGCAGGACAAGGCCGGGATGGTTCACGGCGTCTTTACCAATGTGGCGTCGAAATACGATGTGATGAACGACCTGATGTCGGGCGGTGTCCACCGGATCTGGAAAGATGCGATGATGGACTGGCTCGCGCCGCGGCCGGGTCAGCGCCTGCTGGATGTGGCGGGCGGTACGGGCGATATTTCCTTCCGGTTTCTCAGGCGCGCGGGGCGGGGCCACGCCACCGTGCTGGACCTGACCGAACAGATGCTGGTCGAGGGCCGCCGCCGCGCCGAGGCCGAAAGCATGTCCGCCGATCTGGACTGGGTCGCGGGCGACGCGATGAGGCTGCCGTTTCCGGCCAACAGCTTCGATGTCTACACCATCAGCTTCGGCATTCGGAACGTCACCCGCATCGATGACGCCCTGCGCGAAGCCTACCGCGTGCTGAAACCCGGCGGGCGGTTGATGGTCCTGGAATTCAGCCAGCTGCCGAATCCGGCGATGCAACGGGCCTATGATCTGTATTCGTTCAACGTGATCCCGCGCATGGGCCAGGTCGTGGCGGGCGATCGCGACAGCTATCAGTATCTGGTGGAATCGATTCGCCGTTTCCCCGATCAGGACAGCTTTGCCGAGATGATCCGCCAGGCCGGGTTCGAGCAGGTGAAATACCGCAACCTGACCTTTGGCGTCGCCGCGCTGCATTCGGGATGGAAGCTTTAGGTTGCGCGGTCCTCACAATATCTGGCGGCTGATCCGCACCGGCGCCACGCTGGAGCGGACAGGCGCGATGGGCACCGTGCTGGAGGCCTTCGACGCGCCGGCCAATCTGCGTATCGCGGCGCGGGTGCTGGGCTGGCCGTTCAAATGGCTGGGGCTGCGCGGCGACCCGTCGCTGCCGCCGGTGCCGCGGGCGCTGACGGCACTGGGGCCTGCCTATATCAAATTCGGCCAGATCATGTCGACGCGCCCCGATGTGGTGGGCGACGATCTGGCGATGCAGCTGCGGTTTCTGCGCGATCAGCTGCCGCCGTTCCCGCTGGAAACAGCGCGGATGACCATTTCGTCCGAACTGGGCCTGCCCTGGGACGAGGTCTTTTCCGAACTGTCGGAACCGATCGCCGCCGCCTCGATCGCCCAGGTGCATGAGGCGCGGCTGAAGGGCAGCGAAACGCCGGTCGCGGTCAAGGTGCTGCGCCCCGGTATCGAAAAGGCGTTCCGAACCGACATCGACGCCTTTTATTTCGCGGCCAGCATGATCGAATGGCTGTCGCCCGCCGCGCGCCGGTTGCATCCCACCGAGGTCATCGGCCATTTCGAAGGCGTGGTGCTGGGGGAGCTCGACCTGCGGGTCGAGGCCGCCGCCTGCGCCGAATTCGCGGCGAACACCGCGCAGGACGCCGGGTTTTCCGTGCCCCAGACCGACTTCGGCCATTCGGGCAAACGCATGATGACCCTGCAATGGGCCGAAGGCGTGCCGCTGGGCGATATTGCGGGCATCGACGCGGCCGGGCATGACCGCAAGGCGCTGGGCGGACGGGTGTTGCAACTTTTCCTCAGTCACGCGCTGCGCGACGGCTATTTCCACGCCGACATGCACCAGGGCAACCTGAAGGTTGCGCCGAACGGCGATATCGTGGCGATGGATTTCGGCATCATGGGCCGGATCGACGAATACACCCGCCGGGTCTATGCCGAGATCCTGTTCGGCTTCATCCGCAAGGATTACCGCCGCGTCGCCGAGGTGCATTTCGAGGCGGGCTACGTGCCGGCCGATCAGGATGTCGACGCTTTCGCCCAGGCCCTGCGGTCCGTCGGGGAGCCGATCTTCGGCATGGATGCCACGCGGATCTCGATGGGCAAGCTGCTGAATTACCTCTTCGAGGTGACCGAACGCTTCGGCATGGAAACCCGGACCGAACTGATTCTGCTGCAACGCACCATGGTGGTGGTCGAGGGGGTGGCGCGATCGCTCGATCCGCATATCAACATCTGGCAGGTCGCCCAGCCCGTGGTCGAGGATTACATCAAGGACAGCATCGGCCCCAAGGCGCTGGTGCGCGATCTGTCCCAGACGGTGCGGGCGCTGTCGCGTTTCGGCCCCCGGCTGCCTCAGATGGCCGAGGATCTGCTGCGCACGCACAACCACAACCGCCAGCGCCAGGAGGCCGAGCGCGGCCGGAACACGCTGCACCCCGCGCTCTGGTTCGCCTTTGGCGCGGTGACGACGACCGCTATGGGCTGGCTGCTGTCGCTGGTCTGAGCTGGGCCAGGGCCTTGAGCGCGCGCATTTCCTGACGGTGGGCGGCCAGATATTGCGCATCGCCGCGCGCGGCCTTCCACAGGCAGTAGGCGGCCGTGCGCCAGTGAAAGAACGCGGCCAGTCGGTGATAGCGTGCCACGACATCGCGCGCCGGATAGCTGCGCAGGAATGTCTCGGCGATGGAGCCAGCACCGATCCCGCCCTCTTTCGGTCCGGCCCCGTAAAGCTGCTGCATCGCGGGCGACAGCGCCAGGGCCAGATCCTCGGCCGGATCGCCCAATGCGGGGCATTGCCAGTCGATCAGCACCACGCGGCCGTCGGTGGCGATCGCGTTCGCGGGCACCGGATCGCCGTGGATCATGCAGACCGCCACGCCGCCCTCCGCATCATCGCGGGCCAATGGGCGGGGCCTGAGCCGGGCGAGGGCGGCGTGGTCCCTCCCGCCCAGATCGCGCAGCATCGCATCGCCCTGACGCAACAGCGCCTCGGCGCCTGTCGGCAGCTGGCGCAGGCCCGCGGGCGCTTTCAGGGCGTGCAGCCGCCCCAGCGCGGTGGCGAGCCCCGGCGTGGCATGGGGCAGCACGCTGCCGTCGACCGCGCGATAGATCAACGCCTGCCCCGCGGGCGTGTTCAACCGGGCCACAAGGCGGGGCGCCAGCCCGGTGGCCCCCAGATGCGCCAGTGCCGCCGCCTCGGCGGTGGCGTCGTTGGGAAAGAGGGGCGTTGTACCGGCAGGCTCATAGAGCTTGCAGATCAGATCTCCCACCTGCCACACTTGGTTGGTCCGCCCGCCCGGCAGCGCCCGCCACGGCAGGGACGGGCAATAGGGCGCGGCGGCGCGTTTCAGGCCAAAGGGTGGATCGGACGGGCGGTGGCGGGTCATGGAACACTCCGAAAGCGGGGCGCAGCCTAGTGCCGCGGCGCAGGGGCGACAAGAGCGCCGCCAAGTGCCGCCCCGCGCGCCGGGCGCCGCGCCGGGGCGTTGTCAGCCGGGGGTCGGCAGGGCAGTATGGCGCAGACACTGACATTGGTTGATCGGGGATGTCCCGCGCAGGCAAGAAATTTCGAGGGGCGAGCATGACGAATACTGTATCCTGCGCAATGACCGGCGCGGCGCGGCCCCTCGGGGCGGTGGCCGCGGGGCTTGTCTTTCTGGCGGCCGCGCAGGGGGCGGTGGCGCAGGAGGCCTCCGCGCAGGTCGTCGATTGCGTGATCGAGCCGCGCTCGATTGTGACGCTGGTGGCGCCGTCCGAAGGGATGATCAGCGAGATTCCGGTGGATCGCGGCGACCACGTCGCGTCCGGGCAGGTCGTCGCCCGGCTGGATGACGAATTGCAGAAACTCCAGATCGAACTGGCGCAGGCGCGCGCGCAGTCGGACGTGCAGATCCGCGCCCAGACCACCCGCCTGTCGCTGCGCGAAAAGGAATACCGGCGCGCCAAACGGCTGAGCGAGCGGAACGTGACCGCCACGACCGTGCTGGAGGATGCGGAGATCGAGATGGCCTTGACCAAGCTGGCCATCGAGGAGGCGACCATCGCCCGGAAGTTCGCGGGTATCGAGGCCCGACAGGCGGAGGCCATGCTGAAACGCCGCGAGGTCCGCAGCCCGGTCGACGGCATCGTGACGGCCGTTCTGGCCGCGCCCGGCGAATTTGCGCATCAGCAGTTGGACATCATGACCATCGCGGAAATAGATCCGCTGCACGTCGAGGTCTTCGTGCCCACAAGCTATTTCAACAAGATCAAGGTCGGTGAGGTGCTGACCGTCCGCCAGCTGCCCCCGCTGGACGGGGTGTTTCAGGCCAGGGTCACCATCGTCGATCAGATCTTCGACGCGGCCAGCGGCACCTTCGGCCTGCGGCTGGAAATCGACAATCCCGACGGCGCGATCCCGGCGGGAACGCGCTGCCAGGTGGAATTTCAGGAACCGGCGGCGCGCCCGTGATCTGGCGCGGGTGATCGGGCCCCGTGATCTGGCTCCGTAGGTCGGCGCCCCCAACCGAGCGCCGGACCTCAGGCGAGCGTCAGCGCGTGAATGCCGCTTGCGGTCGTGCCGGTGGCATGTACCCGCCGCACGCCCACCGGCAGGATACTCAGATCCGCAACGACGACACTGCGGCTTTCGCCGGTGATGCTGTCGAAGATGATGCGCCCGCCGGTTTCCACATAAAGCGCGACGGCCGTGTCGGGCAGATCGGCATTGTCGTCGGGCGTGACGGGTTGCAGATCGGTTGCGGGACCCGAAAGCGACGGGCTGCGGCTGTCAAAGGGGTTGGACATGGTATCCTCCTTGGCGATGGGCCGATCCGAAGCGACCGGCGCACAGGGCCCGCCATCTAAGCCCGCGCGGTTAACGAAGCCCTAGCGGCGCGCCCGCCCGGCGTCCTTGCCCTTGCCTTTGCTCTGTCCCTGGCCCTTGCCCTCGCGCGGGGAAACCGTGCAGAAGCTTCTTATGAAACCTGCATCCGCCCGCATCGCCGTCCTCGCCCCCAACCTCAAGCGTCGCCTTTCGGGTGTGACGGCAACGATCGCGCGACTGGTGCCGTTGCAATCGCGTGGCATGGGGGTCTTCGCCACCGGCCCCGGCTTGCCGGATCATGTGCCGCATATCCCGCTGGCGCGGGCGGCTTTGCTGCCCAATGACCGCACCCGGGTCTGGCACGCGCGGCGCAACACGGAAATGCTGCTGGGCCTTGTGCTGCGCCATGTCCTGCGCCGCCGTTTGCGGCTGCTTTTCACCTCGGCCTCGCAGCGGGTGCATACGGGCTACAGCCGGTGGTTGATCGCGCGGATGGATCACGTCATCGCCACGTCGGGAAAGACCGCTGGGTATCTGCAACGTCCGGCCACGGTGATCCTGCACGGCATCGACGCCACCGCCTTTACGCCGGTCGCGGACAAGGCCGCCGCGCGCAAGGCGCTGGGCCTGCCGCGCGACGGCCAGCTGATCGGCTGCTACGGGCGTATCCGGCGGCAGAAGGGCACGGATGTCTTTGTCGATGCGATGATCGACCTTTTGCGCGACCGGCCCGGCGCGCATGCGCTGGTGATGGGCCGCGCCACCGAAAGCCATGCCGATTTCCTGGCCGGGCTGAAGGCGCGCGTCGCGCAGGCGGGCTTGCAGGAGCGTATACTCTTTTGCCCCGAGGTGACGGTGGACCGCATGGCGCAATGGTATCAGGTGCTTGACCTCTTCATCGCGCCGCAGCGCTGGGAAGGGTTCGGACTGACGCCGATCGAGGCGATGTCCTGCGGCGTGCCCGTCATCGCCACCCGCGTCGGCGCCTTCGAGGAGCTGGTGGTCGAAGGCGAAACAGGCCGGCTTGTCCCGGCGGGCGAGGTCGCCGCGATGCGGCAGGCGGCAACCGGCCTGCTGGACGATCCGGCGCGCCTGTCCGAGATGGCCGCGAATGCCCGCGCTCATGTGCTGGCGCATTTCCGGCTTGAGCGTGAGGCCGAGGAAATCATGCAGGTCTATCGGATGCTGCTGGCGGGCGACAGCCCCGAGGCGGCGCTGGGCAATGACGCGGAAACCGGGTAAGGCTGCGCAACGACTGTTCGGAATGCCCTGATGAGAAACCCTTTCGCGGCTCAGCCCCCTGCGTGTCTGTGCGCCCCCGGACAGCGACGGGTCGTGCGATGATCTGGCCCTGCCACCTTATAAACCTGGCCGAGAACCGCGACCGGCTGGAGCGCTCGGCCGCGCAATTCGACGCGCAGGGCATCGCCTTTCGGCGGGTGGAGGCGGTGAATGGCTGGCAGATGCCGCCCGAGGCGCTGGCGCGGGTCTACGACCCGGCGGCCAATGCCCGCCGCGCGCGCCATCCGCTGGTGCCTGCGGAAATCGGCTGCTACCTCAGCCATATCGACGCCTGGCGCGGGATCGCCGAAAGCTCGGCAGCGGGCGGTTTCGTCTTCGAGGATGATTTCGCCGCCGCGCCGCATCTGGCCCAGGCGCTGACGCTGCTGTCGGAGGACGGCGCGGGCGGCGGTTGGGATATGGTCAAGCTCTTTGCCTTCGATCCGTCGATAAAGCTTTTGAAACCGCGCCCGCTGGGACCGTTCACCGTGGGCTTTCCCTACCGGGTGCCGACCTGTCTGATCGGCTACGGGCTGACGCGCGCGGCGGCGGCACGGCTGGCGGCGCGCGCGCTGCCCATCGCACGGCCGGTGGACGAGGATCAGAAGTTCTTTTGGGAAACGGGCCTGCGCGTCGCGCTGATCACGCCGCCGCCGGTGCGTGTGGGCGACCAGCAGGCGGCGACGGGCACCATCGGGCAAACCCGCCGCGCCGCCGCGCCCGGCCGGTCGCGGGTGGGGCAGCTGCTTCATTCGCTGAGCTATCAGGCGGGATACGCCGCGCGGCTGCACTGGCACAGGATGAAAGGAACCGGACAATGAGCGCACGCAAGATCCTGCATCTGCATTTCGGCAAGGAAGGCGGTGCCGAGCGGTTTTTCGTCAACCTGGTGCAGGGGTTTCAGGAACGCGGGATGGAGCAGCGTTTCGTCATCCGCCCCGACCGCAGCTTTCTGCCCGACCTTCAGGCGCTGGGGCCGGTGTGGCAGAACAACTACCGCCGCCTGTCGCTGAGTACGCCCTGGCTGACATGGCGCACGCACCGGATGGTGCGGCAATGGCAGCCCGACGTCATCATGGCCTGGATGTCGCGATCGTCGCGGCTGATCCCGAACTATGAACCGGCGGTCAAGCTGACGCGGCTGGGCGATTATCCGCGCCACCTGAAGCATTTCCGCTACAACGACACCATTGTGTCCAACGTGCCGGGCATCGCGGAACGCTGCCGCGAACTTGGCTGGGACCGGCCGCTGCACTTGATCTCGAACTTCCCGCGTGAGGTCACGCCAAAAGCGGTGGATCGCGCCAGGCTCGACACGCCCGAGGATGCGTTTCTGGTGGTGGGCTCCGGCCGCTTCGTGCGTCGCAAGGGATTCGATGCGCTGATGCGCGCGGCGGCCGAGATCCCCGACGCCTGGCTGTGGCTGGTCGGAGAAGGAGAGGAACGCCCCGCGCTGGAGGCGCTGGCCGCGGAGCTGGGCATGGCCGGGCGCACACGGTTCACCGGCTGGGTCGATGAGGCGATGCATTACGTGGCCGCGGGCGACGTGTTCTGCATGCCGTCCCGCCACGAGCCGCTGGGCAATGTCATCCTGGAAAGCTGGCTGGCGGGTGTGCCGACGGTCACCACCCGGTCCGAGGGGCCAAGCTGGTTCGTCGAGGACGGGCGCGACGCGCTGATGACCGACATCGACGATGTGCCCGCGATGGCCGACGCGTTCCGCCGCATCAGGGCGGACGGCGCCCTGGCCGATACGCTTGTTGCGAACGGTCGCGCCAAGCTTGCCGCGCAGTTCACCAAGGAACGCGTGCTGGATCAATACATCGACCTGTTCAACGGACGTATATGAGTCTCGTGCAAACGCTTGTCATCAACCTCGCACGCGAAACCGCGCGCATGGCGTTCCAGCAGCGCCAGCTGATCGTGCTGGGCCTGCCCTTTCGCCGGATCGAGGCCGTCACCCCCGACACGCTGTCGCCCGGCCCGGACGATCCGCTCTGGCACCGCTGGCAGCGCCCCCTGCGGGTGACGGAAATGGCGCTGCTCGCCTCGCACCGGGCCGCGTGGCAGGCCGTGCTGGCAGAGGCCCGTCCCTGCCTGATCCTGGAAGACGACGCCCTGCTGGCGCGGGGCACGCCCGCGCTGCTGCGCCGGGTCGCGGAACGCGACGATATCGACCACCTCAGCCTGGAAACGCGGGGCCGCAAGAAAATGGTGGCGCGCCGCCGCCTGGGGCATCTGCCATTGCGCAGGCTTTATCAGGATCGCACGGGATCTGCCGCATATGTGCTTTTCCCCAGGGGCGCGCAGGTGCTGCTGGCGCGCACCGCACAGGTGGCCGCGCCCTCGGATGCCGCGATCAGCAGCGCCTATGCGCTGCGCGCCTATCAGGCGGACCCCGCCCTCGCGATCCAGCTCGACCAATGCGCGCGCTACGGCATTCCGCTGCCGCTGGCGACGGCATCGTCGATCGACGCGGTGCGCAAGCCCCCCGCGGCCGGGCATTACAGCCGCGCCGACCAGCGCGGATTTCGCCGCCGCCGCATATTGGCGCAGCTCGAAATGGGCTGGCGGCAGCTGTCGCATGTGCCCCTCGCCACCCGCCGCCACATCGAACCCGCGCAGGACTGGCCGGAACTGGGGCGCGTGCCGTATCTTTAATCCGCTTTCCACCGGGCGCGAGCTTCGGTAAGCAACGCGCTGAACCCGAATGACCGCAGGAGACCCTCATGGGCTACAAAGTCGCCGTCGTCGGCGCCACGGGCAACGTGGGCCGCGAAATGCTGAACATCCTGGCCGAGCGCCAGTTCCCCGTGGACGAGATCGTGGCGCTTGCCAGCCGTCGCTCGCTCGGGACCGAGGTGAGCTTTGGCGACATGACGCTGAAGACCAAGGACCTCGACACTTTCGACTTCACCGGCTGGGACATCGCGCTTTTCGCAATCGGCTCCGAACCGACGAAGACCTACGCGCCCAAGGCTGCCAAGGCCGGTTGCGTGGTGATCGACAATTCCTCGCTCTACCGCTACGACGCGGACATTCCGCTGGTCGTGCCCGAGGTGAACCCCGAGGCGGTCGAGGGCTACGCCAAGCGCAACATCATCGCCAATCCCAACTGTTCCACCGCGCAGATGGTCGTGGCGCTGAAGCCGCTGCACGACCGCGCCCGGATCAAGCGGGTGGTGGTCAACACCTACCAATCCGTTTCCGGCGCGGGCAAGGACGGCATGGACGAGCTTTGGGACCAGACCAAGTCGATCTACAACCCGGTCGACGACAAGCCCGCCAAGAAGTTCACCAAGCAGATCGCCTTCAACGTCATTCCGCATATCGACGTCTTCATGGAGGACGGGTCGACCAAGGAAGAATGGAAGATGGTCGTCGAAACCAAGAAGATCGTCGACAAGGACATCAAGCTGACCGCCACCTGTGTGCGCGTTCCCGTCTTCGTCGGGCACGCCGAGGCGATCAACATCGAGTTCGAGGAGCATCTCGACGAGGACGAGGCCCGCGACATCCTGCGCGAGGCGCCGGGCGTGATGGTCGTCGATAAGCGCGAGGATGGCGGTTATATCACGCCTGTGGAATGCGTCGGCGATTTCGCGACCTATATCAGCCGCATCCGGCAGGACAGCACCATCGACAACGGCCTCAACCTGTGGTGCGTCTCCGACAACCTGCGCAAGGGCGCGGCGCTGAATGCGGTCCAGATCGCCGAACTTCTGGGCAACAAGGTCCTGAAGAAGGGCTGATCATTGTTCGAATGGATCACCGGTCTTCTTCAGGGCGGCGGGGCTTGGGCCATCGCCGCCCTGATGCTGCTGGAAAACGTGTTCCCGCCCATTCCCTCGGAGCTGATCATGCCGC
>NZ_JBRBUA010000117.1:0-36255 GCF_052826345.1 Brevirhabdus sp.
CTTTTCGGTGAAGGGATCGCCCACCTGCACGGTGGGGCGCTTGTCCTCGATGGTGTCGTCGAATTCCGCGCTGGCCATCGTGGCGCCGCCGACGCCGTCGCGCCCGGTCTTGGCGCCCAGATAGACGACGGGCATCCCCACCCCCGAGGCGGCCGAGTAGAAGATCTTGTCGGTATCGGCCAGACCGGCGGCAAAGGCGTTGACCAGACAGTTGCCGTTATAGGAGGCGTGAAAACGCACCTCGCCGCCGACGGTGGGCACGCCGAAGGCGTTGCCGTAGCCGCCGACACCTTCCACAACGCCGTGCACCAGTTGCCGGGTGCGGGGGTGATCCGGCGCCCCGAAGCTGAGCGAGTTCATCGCCGCGATGGGGCGCGCGCCCATGGTGAACACGTCGCGCAGGATGCCGCCCACGCCGGTCGCGGCGCCTTGATAGGGTTCGATATACGAGGGATGGTTGTGCGATTCCATCTTGAAGACCACCGCCTGCCCGTCGCCGATGTCGACGACGCCCGCGTTCTCGCCGGGGCCGCAGATCACCTGTGGGCCGCTGGTGGGCAGGGTGCGCAGCCACTTCTTGGACGATTTATAGGAACAATGCTCGTTCCACATGGCCGAAAAGATGCCGAGTTCGGTGAAGCTGGGCTGTCGTCCGATCAGATCGAGGATGCGCTGATACTCTTCGGTGCTCAGGCCATGGGCCTGGATCAGATCTTCTGTAAGCTGCGGCTCGTCCATTCGGGTCCCCCGGTTCGGTATGGGTGGGGGTCATATGTCATGCGGCGCCTCGTTGAAAGCCCCCGAGGCAAGAAGCGTGATGCCCCGACCCTCGGAAAGCGTTGGGCGGGCGGCGAGAGGGCCGCGGCGCATGAAAAGGGGCGGCATGTCGCCATGCCGCCCCGGATCGAAACCCGCGCGCCGATGGTCCGGGCGCGCGGTGCCCATCGCGCGATCAGTTGGTGTTGACGCGGGCGTTGCCCTTCGCCTGTGCCGACAGCGCGGAGGCGAATTCGGCCTCGGTCATGCCCAGACGCAGCGCGCCGTTGAACTGATTGTCGGCGTTCAGCCGCAGGATCACCGTGTCCGACAGGTCGGAGATGCCGTCCGACAGGCGCACGCGCACCTGCTGGCTGCCGTCGGCGTCGACGGCCACGTCTTCGATCGTGCCGACCATCACGTCGTCACGGGTGCGGACCTCGGAGCCTTCGGCTTCCGCCGTCAGCTTGGCCTGGGTCTTCGCGCGCACGTCGTCGGACAGGTTGGTCCGTGCGGCGGTGCTGACCCCGGCGGCGGTCGTTGTGCCGGCCGTGGTGCCGTCGATCTGCAAGCCGCCCGAGGTGCCAGTGGAGGCGTTCGTCGCGGTGCGACCGCTCAGGCTGCCCGACGTGGTGGAGCTGTCATCGCCGCTGACGCTGCCGGAGGCCGCCACATTGGCGCCCACGTTCGCATTCGTATCGGTGGATGAGCTGCCCGAACCCGAGCCGGTGCTGGCCGTCGTCGTATTGGAAGTGTTGGTCGACGTGTTGGCCGAGGCCCCGGTGGAACCCGAAAGCCCCGCGCTCGCGCTGTCGACGCTTGCGCCGACGGAGCCGGTGGCCGATGTCGCCGCGCCGGTGGCGCTGGATGTATCGATCGCGAGGGCGGGACCTGCCAGCAGGGCCGCGGTGGCGGTCGCTGCGGTGAAACCTTTGATACCAGTCATGAGTCGCATTCTACTTCTCCTCTTGGTTGTTGTTCGTCACGGCATCGTCGTCGTGATGCTCGCCCCACCAACGGCCGGGGTGCAAAACGGTTTCCCGAAATTGAGCCTATTTTTCTCCTTGCAGTTCATAGCGTTAATCCGGCAACTTTCCGCGCATTTCGGTCGCGCCCCTCGGCGCGAAGACGCGTCTTGCCGAAAACGTGAGCACAACCGGGCGGCGTCGGGCTTGAAACCAGAGAGGTCCCCCGGAAACGCCCGGGCCGGGCGGCCGACGCCCTGGCGCGGCTGTGCTCCGGCTGCGACTGGGGGGTGCTGGCGACGGTGCGCGCGAGGGCGTGGATAGGCGCCCCATGGCGCGGCGGCGCTGCTCGCGCAAGACAAAAAAGCCGCGCCCGGCGCAAGACAAAAAAAAGGCCGAGACAAGCTCGGCCTTAGTCCAACAGGGAGGTATGAAGGAAGCGGGCCTAGCCGCGCCGCCTTCGTGAGTTGAATTATGTCTCCGATTGGCCTGTCGCAAGAAAAAAAACCGCAGGTTTGCGCAACTCTGGTATGCATATGTTGCATGACTGCACAGCGTTTGGTCGCAAATGCCTGGAAATTAAACGCTTTTATCACGCAGCTTCGAGGGCTTTGATCTTTTTGCGGTGGGCGACGATCTCTTCCTGAACGAAATCGCGGAAGGCCTGGACGCGTTTGGATTGGCGCAGCTCCTCGGGATAGGCGAGGAAGACGGGGACCTCCTTGGATTCCACATCCGGCAGCACGCGCTTGAGATCGGGGAAATCATGGACGAGGTAATCGGGCAGCACCCCGATGCCTAGATCGTGGATCACCCCCTGAAGGACGCCGAAATAGTTGTTCACCGTCAGGAAGGATGTCACGTCGTGCGACATCAGCGATTGCACCAGCGTGGCGTTGGCCGCGACCTGGGCGCTGCTGGTGTTCTGGCAGATCAGCCGATGGTCGCGCAGGTCGTCCATCGTCTGGGGCACGCCGCGCCGTTCCAGATAACTGGGCGAGGCGTAAAGGCGCATGTGCACCGACATCAGCCGCTTGCGGATCAGATCGGCCTGGCTGGGCTCTTTCATGCGGATGGCGACGTCGGCCTCGCGCATGGGCAGGTCGAGGACATCTTCCTCCAGCATCAGGTCGACCTTCAGATCCGGGTATTTGTCGTAGAGCTTGGCCAGGCGCGGCGCCAGCCAGAGCGAGCCGAAGCCGATGGTGGTCGTCACCCGCAGCTCGCCAAAGACCTCATCCTCGCTGTCGCGGATGCGCGCGGCCGCGGTATCCAGCCGCTTGGCCATCGCGGAGGTCGCGTCGAACAGCAATTCGCCCTGTTCGGTCAGGATCAGGCCGCGCGCGTGACGGTGAAACAGCGTGGTGTCGAGGCTTTCCTCCAGCGCGCGGACCTGGCGGCTGATCGCCGACTGGCTGAGATGCAGCGCATCGCCCGCATGTGTCAGGCTGCCCGCGTCCGCGACGGCGTGGAAGATTCTGAGTTTGTCCCAGTCCATAGTTTCCTGTTCCCGTTGACTGCCCGAGGTGTGAATGCCCAGCCCATACTAATATGCATGTTAGACCATTATATGAAGGGAGAACCTAACAAAGGACTTTGTAGGTCAGGAAGTTTGACCTAATATCGCGCTTAATTGCTCAAAAATCATGGGAGGTGCTTGATGAGCAGGCAGGATGTGACGCTTGGCGATCGGTTCGACCTCGAAAAATCTCCGGTCTTGCTCAACGGGACGCAGGCGCTGGTGCGGCTGGCCCTCATGCAAAAGGCGCGTGACGTCGCGGCAGGGCATCGGACGGCCGGTTACGTGACCGGCTATCGCGGCTCGCCGCTGGGGGCGGTCGATCAGCAGATGAGCCGGGCCGCCAAGCTGCTGTCATCGGCAGACATCACCTTTCAGCCCGGCCTGAACGAGGATCTCGCCGCAACCGCCGTCTGGGGCAGCCAGCAGGCGGAGCTGCGCGGGGAGGGGCGCTTCGACGGTGTTTTCGCGCTCTGGTACGGCAAGGGGCCGGGGGTCGACCGCTCGGGCGATGTAATGCGCCACGCCAACATGGCGGGCAGCTCGCCGCTGGGCGGGGTGGTCATGGCGATGGGCGACGATCACACGGGCGAATCCTCGACCACGCTGCATCAGTCGGATTGGGCGATGGTCGATGCCTACATGCCCGTCGTCTCGCCTGCGGGCGTGCAGGAGATTCTGGACTACGGGCTCTACGCTTGGGCGCTCAGCCGGTTCGCGGGCGTCTGGGTCGGGCTCAAGACGATGAAGGACACGATCGAGGCCACCGCCGTCGTCGATGGCCGCCCCGACCGGATGCAATTCGTCACCCCCGATTTCGACATGCCCGAGGGCGGGCTGAACATCCGGCTGGCCGACACCCCCGTCGCCTAGGAGGCGCGGATGATCGACCACAAGCGCTTTGCCGCCGAGGCCTTTGCCCGCGCCAACCGCATCGACCGCCGCGTCTGGGGGCGCGCGGGCGCCAGGATCGGTTTCGTCGCGGCGGGCAAGAACTGGCTGGATCTGGTGCATGCGCTGTCGCTGCTGGGCCTCGACGAGGCCGAGGCCGAGCGGCTGGGGATCACCACCTACAAGGTCGGCCAGACCTTCCCGCTGGATATGGACAGCTTTCACGAATGGGCGGCGGGGCTGGAGCTGATCGTGGTGGTCGAGGAAAAGCGCAAGCTGATCGAGGTGCAGGTCAAGGAGGCGATCTTCGACGACCGCGGCGGACGGCGGGTCTATGGCTGGCACAAGGGCGACAGCTGGGAACATGGCCGGAGGCTGGAGCTGTTCCCGACCCGCTATGCGCTTGATCCTGTGTTCATCGCGCAAAAGCTGGGCGAGATCCTGATCGAGGAGGGGCGCGACACCGACGCCCTGCGCGCCGCGCTGCAAAGGCTGGAGGATGCGCGCAGCGCCGACAACGCCGAGGATATCGCCGCGCGGCTGCCCTATTTCTGTGCGGGCTGCCCTAATATGTCCGCGCCCCGGCGGCCCGAGGGCAGCCGCGCCTATGCGGGGATCGGCTGTCACTACATGGTGCAGTGGATGGACCGCGACACCGTGGGCTTTACCCAGATGGGCGGCGAGGGGGCGAACTGGATCGGCGAGGCGCCGTTTTCCACCCGTCAGCACGTGTTCCAGAACATCGGCGACGGCACCTACAATCATTCGGGCATTCTGGCGATCCGCGCGGCGGTGGCGGCGGGCACCACGATGACCTACAAGATCCTCTACAACGACGCCGTCGCGATGACCGGCGGCCAGCCCAACGAGGGCGGGCTGGATGCGCTGCGCATCGTCGACGAGCTGCGCGCGATGGGCGTGCGCAAGGTGGTCGTCGTCTATGACGAAAAAGAGGATTTCGACCCGAAATCCGTGCCCGCCGGGGTCGAGACCTTCGAGCGTGCCGAGATGCCGCGCGTCCAGGAAGACATGCGCCGCGTCGAGGGCGTCAGCGCCATCGTCTATATCCAGACCTGCGCCGCGGAAAAGCGGCGGCGGCGCAAGCGGGGCAATTTTCCCGATCCCGACCGGCGGGTGTTCATCAACACCGACATCTGCGAAGGCTGCGGCGATTGCGGGGTACAGTCCAACTGTGTGTCCATCGTGCCCGCCGACACCGAACTGGGCCGCAAGCGCGCCATCGACCAGTCGTCGTGCAACAAGGATTATTCCTGTCTCAAGGGGTTCTGCCCGTCCTTCGTCACGGTCGAGGGCGGCGAGATCCGTCGCCAGGCGACGCAGGACGTCGATGTGCCGGAACTGCCGATGCCGCGGCTGCCCGCGATCGACGGCACGCATAACGTCATCATCACCGGCATGGGCGGCACCGGCGTGGTCACGGTGGGCGCGATCCTGTCGATGGCCGCCCATGTGGACGGCATGGGCGCGGGCATGATGGAGATGGCCGGACTGGCGCAGAAGGGCGGTGCGGTGCACATCCACTGCCGCCTGGCCGAAAGACCTTCCGACATCAGCGCGATCCGCGTCGCCACCGGCGAGGCCCACGCGATTATCGGCGGCGATCTGGTGGTGTCCGCCGGGGCCAGGACGCTGGGGCTGATGCAGACCGGCAAGACCGGCGGCGTGGTCAACAGCCATGAGATCATCACCGGCGATTTCACCCGCGACACCGAATTCAAGCTGCCCGGCGAACGGCTGCAACTGGCGCTGGAGGCGCGGCTGCGCGACCGGCTTTTGATGTTCGACGCGACGGAACTGGCCAAGGCGCTGATGGGCGATTCCATCTTTTCCAACATGATGATCTTCGGCGCCGCCTGGCAGCGCGGGCTGATCCCCGTCAGCCTGGGCGCCATCGACAGGGCGATAGAGCTGAACGGCGCGGCCGTGGCGCGCAACCAGCGCGCGTTCGAACTGGGGCGCTGGGCGGCGGAATACCCCGAACAGGCGGCACGGGCGCTGGCGCCCGGCGTGGTGGAAAAGCCCCGCGCCCTGGAGCAGATCATCGACTATCGGGCCGCGCATCTGACCGCCTACCAATCCGCCCGGCTGGCGCGCCGATACCGCGACATGGTCGCCCGCTTTGCCGATCCCGCGCTGAAGGAAGCCGTCGCGAAAGGCTATCACAAGCTGCTGTCCTACAAGGATGAATATGAGGTCGCCCGCTTGCACCTGGACACGCGGCGCAAGCTGCGCGCGGAATTCGCGGGCGAACCGAAGCTGACGTTCCATCTCGCCCCGCCCGTGCTGTCGAAACCGGGTGCCGACGGCCGCCCGCAAAAGCGCGCCTTCGGGGAATGGATGCTGCGGGGCTTTGCCGTGCTGGCGCGGATGAAGGCGCTGCGCGGCACACCGCTCGACCCGTTCGGCCGCAGCGACGAACGGCGGATGGAGCGTGCACTCATCGCGCAGTACGAGACCGATATGGAGGAGCTCCTGCGTATGGGTTTGGGCGCGGGCGCGGACACGGAAACGGGCGAGGGTCCGGCCGTGGGCTCGGGCTCGGGCTCGGGCACGCGTCGCGCGGCCGCGGTGGCCCTGGCGGAGCTGCCCTTGCAGATCCGGGGGTTCGGCCCGGTCAAGCAAAGGGCTGAGCAGAAAGCCGCCAAGCGCCGGGAGGAATTGCTGGCCCGCCTGCGCGCGGGCGATGCGCCGATGTCCACTGCCGCGGAATGATAACGCCGCGCAAGGCCATCCGCGGCGTTATCGCTTCTGGTCAGGATGCGCGAAAGCGGGTAAGCCACGGCCTCGGGTTCAAGCGGGAAAGGGAACACCGCGATGGCTGTTGGCATTTTCGATTCCGGCCTTGGCGGGCTGACGGTTCTGGAGGCGGTCGCAAGGCGGCTGCCTGACGTTGATTTCGTCTATCTCGGCGACAATGCCCATGCGCCCTACGGCGTGCGCACCGCCGATGACGTCTACGATCTGACCTGTGCCGCGGTGCAACGGTTGTGGGATGCGGGCTGCGATCTGGTCGTGCTGGCGTGCAACACGGCCTCGGCGGCGGCACTGCGGCGAATGCAGGAATCCTTCATTCCGCCCGACAAGCGCGTGCTGGGCGTTTTCGTGCCGCTCATCGAGGCGCTGACCGAACGGCAGTGGGGCGACAATTCCCCCCCCCCGCGAGGTCGCGGTCAAGACCGTCGCGCTGTTCGCCACGCCCGCCACCGTGTCCAGCCGCGCGTTTCAGCGCGAACTGGCGTTCCGGGCCATCGGCGTCGATGTCGAGGCCCAGCCCTGCGGCGGGCTGGTCGATGCGATCGAAGACGGCGACATGATCCTTGCGGAGGCCCTGGTGCGCAGCCATGTCGACGCGCTGAAGCGCCGGATGCCGCATCCCGATGCGGCGGTGCTGGGCTGCACGCATTACCCCTTGATGGCGCAGGCGTTTCAGGACGCGCTGGGCGCGAAGGTGAAGGTGCACAGCCAGGCCGATCTGGTCGCCGAAAGCCTGGCCGACTACCTGGACCGCCACAAGGATCTGTGGGGCAGGGACGTGCCCAGCCAGTTCCTGACGACCGGCGATCCGCGCCGCGTCAGCGACCGCGCGACCCAGTTCCTGCGGCGACAGATCACTTTTCAGCAAGCGTGATTGCGTCGAATCCCCGGGTGGAATATATGCAAGATGTTGAATGGAACGAATGCGCATGACACAGAAGATCGCGATTCTCGGTGCCAGCGGCTATACCGGGGCGGAACTTGTCCGGCTGATCGCCACGCATCCTTCGATGCAGGTCGCGGCGCTCAGCGGTGACCGCAAGGCAGGGATGCGCATGGGCGAGGTATTTCCGCATCTGCGCCACCTGGATCTGCCTGAACTGCAAAGGATCGAGGACATCGACATGTCCGGCATCGATCTGGTGTTCTGTGCCTTGCCCCACGCCACCAGCCAGGCCGTCATCGCCGAATTGCCGCGCGATCTGAAGGTCGTCGACCTGTCCGCCGATTTCCGCCTGCGCGACCCGGAGGCCTATGCCAAATGGTACGGCAAGCCGCATGGCGCGCTGGATCTGCAGCAGCAGGCGGTCTACGGGCTGACCGAATTCTATCGCGGTGACATCCGCGCCGCGCGCCTGGTGGCGGGCACGGGGTGCAACGCGGCCACCGGGCAATATGCGCTGCGCCCGCTGATCGCGGGCGGACTGATCGACCTCGACGACATCATCATCGACCTCAAGACCGGGGTGTCCGGCGCGGGGCGGTCGCTGAAGGAAAACCTGCTACACGCCGAGCTGAGCGAGGGCGCCCACGCCTATGCGATCGGCGGCACCCATCGCCATCTGGCGGAGTTCGACCAGGAATTCTCGGCCATCGCCGGGCGCCCGGTCAAGGTGCAGTTCACGCCGCATCTGCTGCCCGCCAACCGCGGGATCATCGCCACCGTCTACGTCAAGGGCGACCCGCAAGCCATTCACGGGGCATTCGAAACCGCCTACGCCGATGAGCCGTTCCTCGAGGTCCTGCCGTTCGGTCAGGCGCCTTCGACCCGCCACGTGCGCGGGTCCAATTTCTGCCACGTCGGTGTCAGCGGCGACCGTATCGAGGGGCGCGCGATCGTGATCGCCGCGCTCGACAATCTGACCAAGGGCAGTTCCGGTCAGGCCATCCAGAACGCCAACCTCATGCTGGGAGTAGAGGAAACCGCGGGGCTCATGCTTGCGCCGGTTTTCCCGTAGATCATGCGCGGATTAAAGAAAAAACGTCGAATTCAGATCATTCTCGTGGCTGTCGTGGCGCTGATCGGCTCCACCGCGCTGATCGGTTACGCGATGCGCGACGGCATCAACTTCTTCCGCAGTCCCAGCCAGGTCAGCGAGGCGCCGCCCACCCCCAACGAGGTGTTCCGCATCGGCGGGCTGGTCAAGGAAGGCTCGCTGCTGCGCGGGCAGGGCGAGACGATCAGCTTTGCCGTGACCGATGGCGGCGCGTCGATCCCGGTCAAGTTCACCGGCGTGCTGCCCGACCTCTTCGATGAGGGGCAGGGCATGGTCGGCACCGGCAGCTATGTCAACGGCGTGTTCCAGGCCACCGAAATCCTGGCCAAACACGACGAGACCTACATGCCCAAGGAAGTCGTCAAGGCGCTGAAGGAGCAGGGCACCTACAAGCCGGACGGCACCGTAGCGGTTAATTAAGCTTTCCTGCACAGGCTTCCCCGCGGGTCAGGTTGCGGGGGAACGATGCAGAATATCCGAAAACTAGCGGCGGGGATCGTGGCGCGCGAAGGCGGCTATGTCCATGACCCCGACGACCCGGGCGGCGCCACGAAATACGGTGTCACGCTGGGCACGATGCGCAGGCTGGGCGTCGATCTGGATGGCGACGGAGAGGTCGGCCTTTCGGATCTCAAGCGGCTGACGCGGGCGCGCGCCGTGGATCTTTTCGTGGCGCATTACTTCACCCGCCCCGGTCTGGGCCGTCTGCCCGCGCTTCTGGCGGAGACGGTCTTCGACATGCAGGTCAACGCGGGCGACAACGCCATCCGGCTGTTGCAGCGACTGCTGGCGGATATGGGGCACCGGCTGGCGGCGGACGGTCGCATCGGCCCGGTGACCGCCGCCGCCGCCAAGGCCGCGGCATTGGCCGCGCCGGATCATCTGGCCGACGCCTACGGCATCGCGCGGCGCAACTACTACTACCGTCTGGGCGACCGGCGCCCGGTGCTGCGCAAATACGCGCGCAGCCGGTCCGGCGGCAAGGGCGGCTGGATCACGCGGGCCGAAGCCTTCATCGCGCCGCGCTATCATCTGAGCGGCGATGAGCACAGGCAAAGGGTTTCCGCATGGGCATAATCGCAGAGATGTTTTCGCTGCTCTTCGGGGGGGGGCGCAATGTGCTGGCCGAAACTGCTCAGGTCTTTCGCGTCAACAGGGAGGCTGAGGCGATCCGCATCAGCGAGGCGGAGCGCGCCGCGCTCGCGCAATTCGCGGCGGAATTCGGGGGGGCGCGCGGCAAGGGCGGCTTCGACAGGTTCATGGACGGGGTGAACCGGCTGCCGCGCCCCGCGATGGTGCTGGGCACCTTCGGGCTGATCGCGACCGCGATGATCGATCCGGTCTGGTTCTCGGCGCGGATGCAGGGGCTGGCCCTTGTGCCCGAGCCGCTGTGGTGGCTGCTGGGGGCGATCGTGTCGTTCTATTTCGGCGCGCGCCACCAGATCAAGGGACAGGAGTTCCAGCGCCAGATCGGCGGCATGATGGCGCAAGTTCCCAGAACGATAGAGAATCTCTCTGCGCTGGAAGGTTTGCGTCAGGCGGAAAAACGCCCCCCTTCCGCGCTCGAAACGACAAGATCGCCCGAGGGCGGGGTGGAGCACAAATGGCGAACAGGGCCAAATCGGGCCTTGGATGACTGGATTTCCGCCCGTTGAAAGGCCACCTCATATAAATGTGACATTCCGTCCGCCCCGACGGGTTGAATAAAGATTGGCGCAGGCAGGTGAGGCACCTATGCTTGCGCCATGATAGCAGAACTCGGACATTTCGCGCTGATCCTCGCCTTTATGGTGACCATCACGCAGAGCGTGATCCCCATGATCGGGGCTCACAAAGGGTGGTCAAACTGGATGGCGGTGGGGCGACCTGCCGCGATCGCGCAGCTGGCGCTGGCGTTATTCGCCTTCGGGGCGCTGACCTACGCTTTCGTCACGTCCGATTTCTCGCTCAAGCTGGTGGTGCTGAACTCTCACACCGCCAAGCCGCTGCTTTACAAGATCACCGGCGTCTGGGGCAACCACGAGGGTTCCCTGCTGCTGTGGGTGACGATTCTGGCCCTGTTCGGCGCAGCCGCCGCGCTTTTCGGGGGCAACCTGCCGCCGACGCTGCGTGCGCGGGTGATCGCGGTGCAGGGCGCCATCGGCGTGGCCTTCTATGCCTTCATCCTGTTCACCTCGAACCCGTTCCTGCGGATGGAGGTGCCCCCCTTCAACGGCGAGGATCTGAACCCGCTGCTGCAAGATCCGGGCCTCGCGTTCCACCCGCCGTTCCTTTACCTGGGCTACGTCGGGCTTTCGATGTCCTTCTCCTTTGCCGTCGCCGCTCTGATCGAAGGGCGCGTCGACGCCGCCTGGGCGCGTTGGGTGCGCCCCTGGACGCTGGCCGCATGGCTGTTTCTGACCATCGGCATCTCGCTGGGGTCGTGGTGGGCCTATTACGAGCTTGGCTGGGGCGGCTTCTGGTTCTGGGACCCGGTCGAGAACGCGAGCTTCATGCCCTGGCTGCTGGCCGCCGCGCTGCTGCATTCCGCCATCGTCGTGGAAAAACGCGAGGCGCTGAAAAGCTGGACCATCCTGCTGGCGATCCTGGCCTTCGGGTTTTCGCTGATCGGCACGTTCATCGTGCGTTCGGGTGTGCTGACCTCGGTGCACGCCTTCGCGTCCGATCCTGAGCGCGGGGTGTTCATCCTGGGTATTCTGGCGCTCTTCATGGGCGGCGCGCTGACGCTTTACGCATTCCGCGCCCGCGCGATGGAGGCCAAGGGCGTCTTCGGCACGCTCAGCCGGGAAACCTCGCTCGTGGTGAACAACGTGCTGCTGGCGGTGTCCTGCTTCGTGGTGTTCGTGGGAACGATCTGGCCGCTGGTGGCGGAACTTTTCTTCGGGCGCACGCTGTCGGTCGGCCCGCCGTTCTTCGATGCGGCTTTCACGCCCTTCATGATCGGCCTGGCGCTGTTGCTGCCGATCGGCGCGATCATGCCCTGGAAACGGGCGCGTCCGGGGCGGGTGCTTTACGCGCTGCGGTGGGCCTTCGTTCTGGCGGTGAGCCTGGGCGCGCTGGCCTGGGCGATGCAGACCGGGAAATCCGCGCTCGGCCCGGTGGGTGTGTTCCTTGCCGTCTGGTTGATCGCGGGGTCGGTGGTCGATCTGCTGCTGCGCGCCGGTCGCGGCGATCTGAAAAGCCGCGCGCAGCGTTTGCTTAACCTGCCGCGTGCAGACTGGGGCAAGAGCGTCGCGCACGGCGGGCTCGGGCTGACCATTTTCGGTATCGCCGCGATGTTGGCCTGGCAGGTCGAGGATATTCGCGTCGCCAAGATAGGGGAGAGCTTCACCGTCGGCGAATACGCCATCACGCTCAACGACGTTCAGGAAGGGCGCGGTCCGAACTATTTCTACACCCGGGCCCTGATGGAGGTGCGCCGCGGCGGTGCGCTCGTCGCCTCGATGGAGCCTGAGAAGCGTGTCTATCCCGTGGCCCAGATGCCCACCACCGAAGCCGCCATCAACCAGGGGCTGCTGCGCGATCTGTATCTGGTGATCGGGGACCCGCAGGAAGGCGGCGGCTACGCGGTGCGCACCTATATCAAGCCCTTCGCCAACTGGATCTGGCTGGGGGCGATCATCATGGCCGTGGGCGGCATTCTCAGCCTGTCCGATCGGCGCTATCGCGTCGCGGCGGGGGCGCGCCGTGAAAAGGCCGCGCCCGCGGCCCCGGTTCCGGCGGAGTAACGCCATGCGCCTGATCGTTTTGTGCCTGAGCCTGCTGCTCGCATTTCCCGCCTTTGCGGTCCAACCCGACGAGGTGCTCGCCGACCCGGTGCTGGAGGCCCGTGCGCGCGAATTGTCGAAGGGGTTGCGCTGTCTGGTCTGCCGCAACGAATCCATCGACGAATCCAACGCCGACCTGGCGCGGGATCTGCGCCTTCTGGTGCGCGAACGGCTAGTGAAGGGCGACAGCGACAAGCAGGCTGTCGCCTTCATCGTCGATCGATACGGTGAATATGTCCTGCTGAACCCGCGCAACAACGGCGTGAACATGCTGCTGTGGTATGCGGGCCCGGCCGCTTTGCTGATCGCGTTGCTGGGGGCGGGGCTTTACCTGCGGTCCCGGCGGCGTGCCGATGTGGCGGACCCGAGCGCGCCGCTCAGCTCGGACGAAAACCACCGTTTGCAGGAAATCCTCGAAAAATAGCGACAGCCGCCGCCAATGCGACGGGGGCTGTCGTATGGTAAGGCTTTTGCTGCGCACGAATGCGTCTATCCTTCGGGCAAACGCCGTAAGGGATTGGCCATGAACTACAAGACCATCAGATACAGCCTGCGTGAGGATGTCGCCGTCATCACGCTGAACCGGCCCGACGTCATGAATGCGCTGTCGACGCAGATGCGGGCGGAAATCACCCACGCCCTCGGGGCGGCGGAACAAGACGCCCGTGTGATCGTGTTGACGGGAAAGGGGCGCGCGTTCTGCTCGGGCCAGGATCTGGGCGATGGCATCGGAGGCGATCTCAACCTGGAGCGCACGCTGCGCGATGAGTATGAGCCGATGCTGCGCGCGATCTACGATTGCCGTATCCCGGTGATCTGCGCGGTGAACGGCGCCGCGGCAGGGGCGGGCGCCAATCTGGCGCTGGCGGGCGATGTGGTCATCGCCTGCGAAAGCGCCAGTTTTCTACAGGCTTTTACCAGGATCGGCCTGATCCCCGACGCGGGCGGCACCTATTGGCTGCCCCGCCAGATCGGGTTCGCCCGCGCGATGGGTGCTGCCCTGTTTGCCGAGAAGATCCCCGCTGCACAGGCCGCTGAGTGGGGCATGATCTGGGAATGCGTGCCCGATGAGGCGTTCGAGACGCGCTGGCAATCCAGGGCGCTGCAGTTGGCCAAGGGCCCGACCGAGGCCTTCGCCCGCGTGAAAACCTCGCTCCGCGCGAGCTTCGACAACACGCTCGATGAGCAGCTGGAGCTGGAAGCGCGCCTGCAAGGCGAATGCGGCAAGACCCGCGATTTCCGCGAGGGTGTGGTGGCTTTTCTGGAAAAACGCCCCCCCGCCTACGAGGGGCGCTGATACAGCGCAAGGCCAAGGCCAAGGCAAAGGCCGCCCGGTTGGGGCGGCCCTTGCAATTTCGATCAGCGATTTTCGACGTTGACGTAGTCGCGTTTCGTCGGACCCGTATAAAGCTGGCGCGGGCGGCCGATCTTCTGGACCGGGTCCGCGATCATTTCCTTCCACTGCGCGATCCAGCCGACGGTGCGCGACACGGCGAAAATCGGGGTGAACATCGAGGTGGGGAAGCCCATCGCATCCAGGATGATGCCGGAATAGAAATCCACGTTGGGATAGAGCTTCTTTTCCGCGAAATAGGGATCTTCCAGCGCGATGCGCTCCAGCTCCTTGGCGACCTTGAGGGTGTCGTTATTCTCGATCCCCATCAGATCCAGAACCTCGTCGGCGGATTTCTTCATCACCGTCGCGCGCGGGTCGAAGTTCTTGTAGACGCGGTGGCCGAAGCCCATCAGGCGGAAGGGGTCGTTCTTGTCCTTCGCGCGGGCGATGTATTCCGGGATGCGGTCGACGGTGCCGATTTCGCGCAGCATCTCCAGGCAGGCCTGGTTGGCGCCGCCATGCGCCGGACCCCAGAGGCAGGCGATGCCCGCGGCGATACAGGCGAAGGGATTGGCCCCCGACGATCCCGCCAGCCGCACCGTGGAGGTGGAGGCGTTCTGCTCGTGATCGGCGTGCAGGGTGAAGATACGATCCATCGCGCGGCTGAGGATCGGGTCGACAACGTAATCCTCCGCCGGAACGGCAAAGCACATCCGAAGGAAATTGCTCGAATAATCCAGATCGTTGCGCGGATAGACCACCGGCTGGCCGACCGAATACTTATAGGCCATCGCGGCAATCGTCGGCATCTTGGCGATCAGCCGGATCGAGGCGACCTCCCGCTGCCAGGGGTCCGACACGTCGGTGCTGTCGTGATAGAAGGCGGACATCGCCCCGACCACACCGGTCATCACCGCCATCGGATGCGCGTCGCGGCGGAAACCCCGGAAGAAGTTCATCATCTGCTCGTGCAGCATCGTGTGATGCGTCACGCGGTCTTCGAAATCCTCCAGCTGTTCGGAGGAAGGCAGCTCGCCGTACAGCAGCAGGAAGCACACTTCGAGGAAATGCGATTTCTCGGCCAGCTGGTCGATCGGATAGCCGCGGTGCAGCAGCTCTCCCTTGTCGCCGTCGATGAAGGTGATTTCGCTCTCGCACGATGCGGTCGAGGTGAATCCGGGGTCGTAGGTGAAGACGTCGCCCTGCGCGTAGAGTTTGCGGATGTCGATCACCTCGGGGCCGACAGAGGGCGCGAGGATCGGCAATTCCACGGTCTTGTTGTCGAAAATCAGAGTTGCATTCTTGGTAGAGTCCGCCATTTCTGTCCCTTCCTGATCGCGCCGCGATAAAGGTCGCGCGCTGCTCACTAACCGCCGGGGCGGTTCCATGCTCCTTGCGCTGGCGCCTCTTATTCCGGGCGCTGCGCTGCGGTGTCTTCCAGCCGTGCGATGGTTTCCGCCCGGCCGAGAACCAGCATCATGTCGAATACGCTCGGGGTGACTGTGCGCCCTGCAAGGGCTGCCCGCAGCGGTTGCGCAAGCTTGCCGAACTTGGTGCCCTGTGCAAGCGCGAACTCGTTCAGAGTGGCTTCCAGAGCGTCCCGTGTCCAGCTAGCAGTTTGCAGGTGCGGCGTCAATTGCGCCAGTATACCACGGGATACCGGATCGAGGGATTTTGCCGATTTCTCATCCAGCTCTAGCGGCCTTGATGCTAGAACAAATCTAGCTTTCTCAAGAAGTTCCGGGATGGTCTTCGCGCGTTCCTTCAGGCTGGGCATCGCCGTCAGCAGCCCGTCGCGTTGTGGTGTTGTCAGGGGCGGTGCCTCTGTGATGGCGAGGAACGCCTCGATCTCTTTCAGCAGTGCAGCATCATCGGCGGCCGCGATGTGCAGGCCACTGACATGATCGAGTTTCTTGAAATCCAGCCGCGCGGGCGATTTGCCGATTCCATCCAGGTCGAACCAGTTCACCGCCTGTTCGGTGCTGAAGAATTCATCGTCGCCGTGGCTCCAGCCCAGACGCGCGAGGTAGTTGCGCATGGCCGCGGCGGTGTAACCCATCGCCTGGTATTCCTCGACCCCCAGCGCGCCGTGGCGTTTGCTGAGCTTTTTGCCGTCGGGGCCGTGGATCAGCGGGATGTGGGCGAAGTCCGGCAGCGGCCAGCCCATGGCGCGATAGATCAGCGACTGGCGTGCCGTGTTGTTGAGGTGATCGTCGCCGCGGATCACGTGGGTGACGCCCATGTCGTGGTCGTCCACGACCACGGCGAGCATATAGGTGGGCGTGCCGTCCGAGCGCAGCAGCACCATGTCGTCCAGCGTATCCGCCGCCCAGCCGACGCGGCCCTGAACCCTGTCCGCGATCTCGATCTTGCCGTCGCGCGGCGCTTTCAGGCGCACCACGAAGGGCAGATCGGGCGCGGGCGCCGTGCTGTCGCGCCAGGGCGAGCGGTAAAGCGTGGACCGCCCTTCGGCACGCGCGGCCTCGCGGAAGGCTTCGATCTCCGCCTGGGTGGCGTAGCAGCGATAGGCGGTCCCGTCCTCGAGCATCTGCTGCGCGATCTGGGCGTGGCGCTCCTTGCGTTCGAACTGGCTGACGGCATCGCCGTCCCAGTCGAGCCCCAGCCACCGCAGCCCGCGGAAAATCGCCTCGCGCGCCGCCTCGGTCGAGCGGGCGCGGTCGGTATCCTCGATCCGCAACAGGAACTTGCCGCCGTTGTGGCGGGCGAAAAGCCAGTTGAACAAGGCGGTTCGTGCCCCGCCGATATGCAGGTAGCCCGTCGGAGAGGGGGCAAACCGAGTCACGACCATGACGGATTAACCTTATGGAAAAGAAAGGGAGAGATCATGAACGGTGTCTAGTGAATGCGCGGTAAAAGGACAAGGCGTGCCCTTCGTACTCTGGCCGGCCCAACGGGGCCATCTGTTCCCCTGGGTGCCGGTCATGCTGGGCTGCGGCATCGGGTTTTATTTCACGCTGCCGGTCGAACCCCCGCGCGGCGCGCTGATCGCCGCGGCGGCCGTCGGGGTGCTGCTGGTCGTCGCGGGTGTGCGGCGTCTGGGGCGCGAGGGGCCGTTGCTGGTGGCCCTGGGACTGGTCGCGGCGGGATTCGCGCTGGCGGGCGGGCGGGCGCATATGGTCGAGGCGCCGGTGCTGGGGTTCCGCTTCTACGGGCCGATCGAGGGGCGCGTGGTCGCCATCGACCGTTCGCTCAGCGACAAGACCCGGCTGACGCTGGACCGGGTGATCCTGGGGGATCTGGCTCCGCGCGAGACGCCCGCGCGCATCCGCGTGTCCCTGCATGGCAGGCAGGAGTGGCTGACACCTCTGCCGGGGGTGCGGGTGATGATGACGGGCCATGTGATGCCGCCGCAGGCCCCGGCGGAACCCGGCGGCTTCGACTTCAGGCGTCATGCCTGGTTCGCGCAGCTGGGCGGCGTGGGCTATACGCGCACGCCGGTGTTGCTGGCCGCACCGGGGCGCCAGGACTGGGCGATGCGTCTCTACCGGCTGCGGCTCGACATCTCGCGCGCGGTGCAGGAACGTCTGCCCGGCAGACCGGGCAGTTTCGCGGCGGCGATCCTGACCGGCGACCGTTCCTCGCTGGACCGGGGGACCGTCGATGATCTGCGCAAGACCAACCTTGCGCATCTGCTCGCGATCTCGGGGCTGCACATGGGGTTGCTCAGCGGGATCGTCTTCGGCGCGATTCGCTTCGCGATAGCGCTTTGGCCCTATCTGGCGCTGCGCCTCAACGGCAAGAAGATAGCGGCGGCGGGGGCCTGGGGCGCGGCGGCGGCCTATCTGGCGATCTCCGGCGCCAGCGTGGCCACCGAACGCGCCTTTGTCATGGTGTCGGTGATGCTGCTGGCGGTGATGCTCGACCGCCGCGCGCTGAGCCTGCGCGCCGTGGCGCTGGCTGCGCTTGTCGTGCTGTTGCTGCGGCCGGAATCGGTGCTGGGTCCGGGGTTTCAGATGTCCTTCGCGGCCACGACCGCGCTGATCGCGGTATTTGCCGCGCTGCGGCAGGCGCGTGACCGGCGCATGGGCGGGGCGGCGTCGGACGGGGCGGCGTCGGGCGGGGCGGGGCCAGGTGAGGACGGCGCGCCCGGGGTCCGCGGCGGATGGCACCCGCCCGCGGCGCTGACCGCCGCCGCGCGCCCGATCCTCGCGCTCCTGATTTCGTCCTTCGTGGCGGGGGTGGCCACAGCGCCGATTGCGGCGGCGCATTTCAACATCCAGGCGCAATACGGGCTGATCGCAAATCTGATCTCGGTGCCGGTGATGGGGCTGGTCATCATGCCGGGCGCGGTGCTGGCGGCAGGGCTCAGCCCGCTGGGCGCCGATGGCCTCGGGCTTTTCTTCATGGAAGGCGGCATCGCCTGGGTGCTCGGGGTTGCGTCCCGGATCGCGCAATGGGAGGGCACGGTGAACCACATTCGCGCGCCCCCCGCGGCGGTGCTGCCCGCCTTGGCGTTGGGCGGGCTTCTCGGGGCGCTGTGGCAGGGGTGGGGGCGGGCGCTGGCCCTGCCGGTCGTGGTCGCGGCGCTGGTGGTCTGGGCGCAAAGCAGCCGCCCCAGGCTGCTGGTGTCGGAAAGCGGGGCGCTGCTGGGGCTGATGACGCCAGCGGGCCGCAGCCTGTCCGCCCCCCGGTCTGAGGGGTTCGTGGCGCGCAGCTGGCTGGAAAATGACGGCGATGGCGCGGCGCAGATGATCGCGGGTCGGCGTGCGGGGCTGCGCCGCGACGGGCCGCGCATCACGCTGGAGGTGGCGGGCCGCAGGATCGTGCGGTTGGCGGGCAAACGCGGGCGCGCGCAGCTGGCCGAGGTCTGCGCTACCGCGGATCTGGTCATCCTCAGCGGTGCGCAGGCGGAGCACATCCCGCCGGACGGGGGGCGCGGGGACGGCGCTTGCAGGCTGCTCGGCCCGCGCGATCTGCGCGTCAGCGGTGCTCTGGCGATCGAGGCGACGGCGGACGGGCTGCGCCTGCGCGGTGCCAGACAGGCGGCGGGAAGGCGGCTCTGGTCCGGCGCATCCACGCGCCGGACATGGCAGGGCGGCGCGGCCCCGGGCGCCGTCGCGGCCCTGTGGCGTGCCCTCAATAGGAGCGGATCAGACCCACCAGACGGCCCTGCACCTTGACCCGGCTCTCGGGCAGGACGCGGGTTTCATAGGCCGGGTTCGCGGCCTCGAGCGCGATCATCCCGCCCTTGCGGCGCAGCCGCTTGAGCGTCGCTTCGTGCCCGTCGACCAGGGCGACCACGATATCGCCGTTGTCGGCGGAGCCCTGCTCGCGGATCACGACGATATCGCCATCGTTGATGCCCGCGCCGATCATGGAATCGCCCTGAACCTCCAGCGCATAATGATGGCCCGCGTTGTCGAGCATCGTTCCCGGCACCGCGACCCGGTGGGATTCCTCGGAAATGGCCTCGATCGGCGTGCCGGCGGCGATCCGGCCCATGACCTGCACATCGAGCGCATGGACAGGGTCCACCGGCCGCGCGCGGGCAGGCGGGTCCTGCCGGTCGCCCTCGACCACCGTGGGGGTGAAGCCGGGCGTCTGCAGCGCCTCGGGGAGCTTGACGATCTCGATCGCCCGGGCGCGATGCGCCAGACGGCGGATGAATCCACGCTCCTCCAGCGCGGTGATCAGCCGGTGGATGCCCGATTTGGACCGCAGGTCCAGCGCTTCCTTCATTTCGTCGAACGAGGGCGGGATGCCATCCTTGCGGGTGCGTTTGTGAATGAACTCCAGCAGTTCCATCTGCTTTTTCGTCAGCATCGCACCATCCCTCCGGCCCTTGTTTCTTGGACGTTCCTTCGAAGTTCTACGCACGTTCCTGTTTTGTGTCAATAACGCGACGAAATCGGGATAAATTCAATCGAGCTTCCCTCGGCACGCGCCGGATCGCCCGCGGACCGGCGCAGGAGCACCGAGGCGTCGGCCAGCACCCGCAGCAGAGAGCTGTCCTGCCGTTCGAACGGGATCACGCGGCCATCGCCGTCGAAATGTGCGCGCATGTAATGCTCCCTCGGGCCATTGGGCGCCAGATCGACCCCCAGCACGCCGCGGCTGCGCGGCATGGCGGATTTTCCCAGACCCAGCATGGCGCGCAACATGGGGATCAGAAAAACCTGGCCACAGACCAGCGAGGAGACGGGGTTTCCCGGCAAACCGACCATGGGCGTGCCGTTCAGCCGACCCGCCATCAGCGGTTTGCCCGGCCGCATCGCGACCTTGTAGAACGCCTGTTCCATGCCCATTTCGCGGGCGACCGGCCCCACGAGGTCATGATCGCCCACCGATGCGCCGCCGATGGTGACGATCAGATCGGACCCGCGCGCCAGTTCGAAGACCGTGCGCAACGAGCCCGCGTTGTCGCGCGCGATGGGCAGCAGCCGCGCGCGGGCGCCCTCGGCCTCCAGCATGGCTTTCAGTCCGAAGGTGTTCGAGGCGATGATCTGGTCGTCGCGCGGGTCTTCGCCGGGCATCACCAGCTCATCGCCGGTGGCGATCAGCGCGACGGTCGGGCGGCGCGCGACCTCGACCCGCGCACAGTTCATCGACGCCGCAAGCGCGATATCGGAAAAACTCAACCGGCGGGGGGCGTCGATCTGCGCGCCCACAGGGAAATCGCCCCCGGCGGGCCGCACGTAGATGGCGGTGTCAAAGCCGCGTTTGAGTTCTATTTCATTGCCCGAGACGGCGATGTCTTCCTGGATCAGCACGCGGTCGGCGCCCCGGGGCAGGGGCGCGCCGGTAAAGATGCGCACGGCTTCGCCCGGCGCCACGCCCCCCCCGAAGGCGTGGCCTGCGGCGGCCTCGCCGATCAGGCGAAAGCGGGCGCCTTCGCGAACCTCGGCGTTGCGCACGGCGTAGCCATCCATCGCCGACGATGCGAAAGGCGGCTGGGCTCGCGCGGCCACGACGGGGCGTGCCAGGACGCGGCCGCCCGCCTGTTGCAGCGGCACGCTTTCATGCTCCAGCGGCGCCACCAGATCCAGCAGCGTCGCCAGCGCCTGATCGACGGTAATCATGGCCGCTCAGCCCGCCGCATCGAACCGGCCCGATTTTCCGCCTTCCTTCATTTTCAGGCGGATATCCTTGATGACCATCGTTTTTTCGACCGCCTTGACCATGTCGTACAAGGTCAGCGCGGCGACCGACACCGCGGTCAGCGCCTCCATCTCCACGCCGGTCTGTCCGGTCGTCTTCACCGTGGCCGCGATTCTCACGCCGGGCAGATCGGGGTCGGGCGTCAGTTCCAGCGCGACCTTGGTGACGGGCAGCGGATGGCACAGCGGGATCAGATCGCTGGTCCGTTTGGCGCCCATGATCCCCGCCAGCCGCGCCACCGCCAGAACGTCGCCTTTCTGGGCGCGTCCCTCGGTGATGATGGCGAGCGTCTCGGCGCGCATCGCGACCGCGCCTTCGGCGATCGCGGTCCGGGCGGTCACCGCCTTGTCCGAGACGTCGACCATATGCGCCTGTCCGCTGGCGTCGAAATGCGTCAGCTCGGACATTCAGAGGCCCGCGACGGCGCTGGAGGACGGGGTCAGGATGTGCCGCGTCGCCACGGTCACGTCGGGCGCGCGCATCAGGGCCTCGCCGATCAGGAAGCTGCGCGCGCCGTATTGCGCCAGTTCGGCCAGATCGTCGGGGGTAGCAAGGCCGCTTTCGGCGACGATCATGCGGTCTTCGGGCACCAGCTTGGCCAGTTTCTTGGTGACGGACAGCGAGGTCTCGAACGTGTTCAGGTCGCGGTTGTTGATTCCGATCAGCTTTGAGTCGAGCTGTTCCGCGCGTTTCAACTCCTCTGCGTCATGCACCTCGATCAGCACATCCATGTCCCATGCTTTCGCGGCCGTCTCCAGCTCGAGCGCCTGTGCGTCGCTCAGGCAGGCCATGATCAGCAGCACGCAATCCGCACCAAGCGCGCGCGCCTCGGCGATCTGGTAGGGGTCGAACATGAAATCCTTGCGCAGCACCGGCAGGTCGCAGGCCTGACGCGCCTCGGTCAGATAGGCGTCCTCGCCCTGAAAGGATGGCGTGTCGGTCAGCACGCTCAGGCAGGCGGCGCCGCCTTCCTCATAGGCGTGCGCCAGGGCGGCCGGGTCGAAATCGGCCCGGATCAGCCCCTTGGAGGGGCTGGCCTTCTTGATCTCGGCGATCAGCCCGTAGCCGCTGCGCGATGCCGCCAGCAGCGCGTCGGCAAAGCGGCGCACCTCGGGGGCCTGCCGCGCGGCTTCCTCCACGACCTCAAGCGGCCGGGCCTGCTGGCGCGCGGCGATCTCTTCGAGTTTGTAGGTCTTGATCTTGTCCAGGATGGTACTCATTCGGTCCCCGATGTTAGACGCGCCAGCGCCGCGACTTTCGCGCCGGCCGCCCCGCTGTCGATGCTTTCCGCCGCCAGTTTCGCGCCTTCGGTCAGGGTGGCGACCTTGTCGGCCACCACCAGCGCGGCGGCGGCGTTCAGCAGCACCGCGTCGCGATAGGCGGAATGTTCCCCGGCCAGCAGCGCGCGAAAGGCGTCGGCGTTATGTTCCGGCGTGCCGCCCAGAATTCCCTCGAAGGGGTGACGCGGCAGGCCCGCGTCTTCCGGCGCGATCTTGGTTTCGGTTAACACGCCATCGTCGAGGATAACAACACGCGAGGGCTTGGAAATCGCCAACTCATCGGTTCCGTCACCGCCATGCACCAGCCAGGCCTTGCGCGTGCCGAGCTTTTGCAGCGTCTCGGCCATCGGGCGGATCAGCGTCGCGGAAAAGGCGCCGGTCAGCTGGCGCGTCACGCCCGCCGGATTGGTCAGCGGCCCCAGGATGTTGAAGATCGTGCGGGTTCCAAGCTCCGTCCGGGTGGGCATGACGTGGCGGATCGCGGGGTGATGCATCGGTGCCATCATGAAGCCGATGCCGCAGCGCGCCAGCGCGCGTTCCACCACATCGGGGCCGACCATCACGTCGATGCCCATCTGTCCCAGCGCGTCGGCCGCGCCTGATTTGGAGCTGAGGTTGCGGTTGCCGTGCTTGGCCACCACGACGCCCGCGCCCGCCACCACGAAGGCCGTGGCGGTCGAGATGTTGAGCGTGCCCTTGCCGTCGCCGCCGGTGCCCACGATGTCGATGGCGCCCTCGGGCGCGCTCACGGCATTGCATTTGCGGCGCATCACGGCGGCGGCGGCGGCGTATTCCTCGACCGTTTCGCCCCGCGTGCGCAGCGCCATCAGAAAGCCGCCCATCTGGCTGGGGGTCGCCTGACCCTCGAACAGGGCCTCGAACGCCTGTTCGGCCTGAGCGCGGGTCAGCGGACCTTCGGCGGCCAGGCCGATCAGCGGGCGCAGCGTATCGCTCATGCCGCGACCGGGACGGTGTTGAGGAAATTCTGCAACAGCTGATGGCCGTGCTGCGATGCGATGCTTTCGGGGTGGAACTGCACCCCCTCGATCGGCAGCGCCCTGTGCCGCAGCCCCATGATCGTGCCGTCGCCGAGCCAGGCGGTGACCTCCAGCGTGTCGGGCAGGCTGGCGCGTTCGACCACGAGGGAATGATAGCGCGTCGCCTCGAACGGGTCGGGCAGCCCCGCGAACACCCCCTGGCCCGCGTGGTGCATCCGGCCCATCTTGCCGTGCACGATCTCGCTGTGGCGCACGACCTTGCCGCCGAAGGCCTGTCCGATCGTCTGATGCCCCAGGCAGACCCCCAGCAGCGGCGTGCGGTTTTCGGCGGCGGCGCGGGTCAGATCAAGGCAAATCCCGGCCTGCGAGGGATCGCAGGGACCCGGCGACAGCAGGATCGCCGACGGCCGCATCGCCATCGCCTGTTGCACATCCAGCGCATCATTGCGCTTCACGACAACATCCGCGCCCAGCTCACCCAAATAATGGACAAGATTATAGGTAAAACTGTCATAATTGTCGATGAGCAGCAGCATTCCGCGACGGGTCTTTCTACTAGGGGGTGTCAGGGCTTCGATACCGGGGTATACATGCCCAGAGCCGCGCACCGGGGTCAAGACCGGACAAGGCAAGCGGTCAGGGGCAGATGTGGTTGAAACCAGGGGCAGGTAAAGATGGGCAAGGGTCTTCTTTCCGGGGCGATATGGGGTGGAGCGGTCTCCACGCTGGCGCTGAGTATCGTATCCATTTCCAATCCGGTCACCGGACCGTCTGCCCAGGACAGGACGCTGCCGCAGGCCGCGATGCAAACAGCGGGGCAGGCGGGCGGCGCGGGGGCGGCGGTCGACGACACCTCCCGACGCGGGGCGACAGCCGGAGAACGGGCCGCCGATGCCGGGACCCGCAGCCCGGCCGGGACCGCCGCGAAACCGGCTGAAAGCCCGGGCGTGTCTGCAACCGCCTCCGCCGATATCCGGGTTCAGACCGAAAGCCCGACCGGGCCTCTGGCGGCGTCGCGCACCCAGGCGGGGACAGATGTGCCGGTGAGCGCCGCGCGGGACGGCGCGGCGACCGACAGCCTGCCCAAGGGCGCCACCCGCGCGGCCCCGTCCATCGCGCAGGGGGCCATGCCCGAGACGGCCGAACCCGTCAAATCCGCGGCGGCGCGCCCCCAGAGCCAGCCGACACTGGATGGCGCGGGCAGCCTGGCCGTGCCCAAGCCGCGGGCTTTCGCGGGCTCGATGGTGATCGTGCGCAATTCCAAGGATCAGGGCGTCGACCAGGTGTTCGTGGGCGGCAAGCCGGTGGAAGGGCACGCCGACAGCGCGCCCGCGCTGCGCGACATGCCCGCCGCACCGCCCGCACGGATGGGTTCGGTCCAGGCGATCGCGCGCGCGCCGGATGCCACCGGATCGGGGCGCAGCGCCCTGCGCCTTGCGGATGAGGCCCGCGTCGCGCGGCCCGAGGACGCTGCCGCGCCGCGCCGTCTTTCGGCAGGGACCGTTGCCGCCGCCTCGGGGTCCGATGCTCTGCCGACAGCGCGGCCCGATGGCGCGCAGCCGCCGCAGATCGGCGATCGCATCGCCGCCATGGCGGACGAGCAGCTGACCGATCTGGAGAGCCCGCGGCCGGGCCGTGACAGCGCGCGCGGCGATGTCGCCCCGATCAAGGCGCCCCTCTCGGGGCTGCCGCAGCTGTCGGGGCAGGGGGCGCCTTCGATCGACACCGCCTCCGTCGCACCGCCGCCGGTCGAGCCGAAGCTGCGCGATCAGGAATTCGCCCTGCTCGAAACCCCGGCCAACGCGCCGCTGTCGGCCGGCGCGCGCCCGCACCGGCTGCGGCTGGGCGAGGACAGGCTGCGCGTGGCCTCCGCCTCGCGCGTGCCGACGACGGATGCCCCCGCCTTGCCCGATTCCGCGCCCTTGCCCGCCGCCCGCCCGATCGGGGTGCGCCTGCCGCAGATCGTGACGCCCGGGCAGACCGAAATCGCCCGGCGCACGCCCGCGGATAAGGACGCAAGCGTCGGTTCAACGGGGGGTGGTTCAACGGTGGCCGGGCAAAAAGGGGCCGGGAAGACGGAGACGCCGGGGACCGCGCTTGCCACCGCCGGAGCGCTGAAACGCTATGCCCGGCCCTTCGATGTGACGGCGGGCCGCCCGTTGATGTCCATCGTGCTGATAGATGACGGCCGAACGCAGCCGGACGCCGAGGCGCTCAAGAGCCTGTCGTTCCCCGTGACCTTCGCGATCGACCCGTCGCTGCCCGACGCGACGCGCCGCGCCGAGATGTACCGCGCCGCGGGCCAGGAGGTTCTGGTGCTGGCGCAAAGCCTGACGCGCGGCACCACGCCCGCCAAGGCCGACGCGATCCTGAAAGACTATGCCGCGCGCCTGCCCGAAGCGGTGGGTCTGATGGACCGGACGGGCCAAGGCCTGCGCACCGACCGCAAGCTGCTGGCAGAGGTCATCCGCAGCCTGGCCGACCGCGGGCAGGGGTTGCTGGTCCAGGACCGGGGGCTGAACACGGTCGCCGCCGCCGCCGAACGGCAAGGGGTGGAAACCGCGCTGGTGTTCCGTGCTCTCGATGCCGACAAGGAGCGCTGGACGGTGATCAAGCGCTACCTCGACCGCGCCGCGTTCAAGGCGGCGAAAGACGGCAGCGTCGTGATGGTGGGTCACACCTATCCCGACACCTACCGCGGTATCCTGGAATGGTCGCTCGACGGGCGGGCCGAGGCGGTGGCCCTGGCGCCGATCTCGGCGGTCATGAAGACCCGTTAGACCGGCGCGTCGGACCGGGAGGGCCTCAGGCTGGCGCAGGTCGGTCCCGCGACGGGGCCCGACCCGTGCCATGTGTGAGGGGACCGGCATGAGGCGAAAGACGCGCCGGAAAGATGCGCCAGCGGAGCGGCTCAGCCGTTGCCGCTGCGGCAGAACAGGCCCGCGTTTTCCGCCGCGCGCCGCAGCGCCGAGGCTTTGTTGACGGTTTCCTCGTATTCCGCGGCCGGGTCGCTGTCGAAGACCACGCCGCCACCCGCCTGGATATAGAGCTTTTCATCCTTGATGACGCCGGTGCGCAACGCGATGCACATGTCCATGTCGCCATTGGCGGCGAAATAGCCGCAGCCCCCGCCGTAGACGCCGCGTTTTTCGGGCTCTAGCTCGTCGATGATCTGCATGGCGCGCACCTTGGGCGCGCCCGATACCGTGCCCGCGGGCAGCCCGGCCAGCAGCGCCGACAGCGCGTCGTGGTCGTCCGAGATCTCGCCCACCACGTTGGAGACGATGTGCATTACATGGCTGTAGCGCTCGATGATGAACTGCTCGGTCGGGTGGACGGTGCCGACCTTGCAGACGCGGCCGGTGTCGTTGCGCCCCAGATCCAGCAGCATCAGATGTTCGGCCAGTTCCTTTTGGTCGGACAGCAGGTCCAGCTCCAGCGCCTTGTCTTCCGCCGGGGTCTTGCCGCGCTTGCGGGTGCCCGCGATGGGACGGATCGTAACCTCGCCCTCGCGCAGGCGCACGAGGATCTCGGGGCTGGCGCCGACGATCTGGAAGCCGCCGAAGTTGAAATAGAACATGAAGGGCGAGGGGTTCGTCTGCCGCAGCGAACGGTAGAGCGCGAAGGGCGGCAGCGGAAAATCCTGGGTCCAGCGCTGTGCGGGCACGACCTGAAAGATGTCGCCCGCGCGGATGTATTCCTTGGCGCGTTCGACCACCGCCATATATTCGTCGCGGGTGAAATTCGACACCGGCGTCGCGGCGGGGCGTGCGTCGCCCAGGGTTCGGCCTGCATCGCCGGGCTGCCGGTCGAGATCGCGAATCGCGTCCATCACCCTCTCGGCCGCCTGGGCATAGGCCGCGCGCGCCGACAGGCCGCTGTCGGCCCAGGCCGGGCTGACCACCGTGACCTCGCCCTTGACCCCGTCGAGCACCGCCACCACCGAAGGACGCAGCATCAGCGCGTCGGGAATGCCCAGCGGATCGGGGTTTTCCTGCGGCAGCTGTTCGACCAGCCGGATCATGTCATAGCCCAGATAGCCGTAAAGCCCGGCCGCGATGGCGGGCAGTTCCTGCGGCATCTCGATGCGGCTTTCGGCGATGACCTCGCGCAGGGTGTCCAGCGGATCGCCGGGCGCGTCGACAAATCCTTCGGGGTCGAAGCGGGCGTTGCGGTTGATCCGCGATGCGCCGTCGCGGCATTCCCAGACCAGATCGGGTTTCATCCCGACCACGGAATAGCGCCCGCGGACCTCGCCCCCGGTGACCGATTCGAGGATGAAGCTGTCGCGCCGGGCCTCGGTCAGTTTCAGCATCAGGCTGACCGGCGTATCCAGATCGGCGGCCAGCTTGGCATAGACCACCTGGTTGCGGCCCGCCTCATGGGCGGCGGCGAACTGCTCGAAGGAGGGGACGAGGTTCATCTTGGACGCGCCTTCTTGACGGGATCAGGGAAACTGCGCGTTGACGGAATTGATCGCCGTCTGGTTCAGCTGCACGCCCGCGCGGCCCTGCAGCGCGGCGCCGTAAAGGCGCAGCAGGTCCTGCGCCTGTCCCTGACGGATCTGTTGCGACAGCAGCACCGACAGCGCGGTGACCTCCTTGTCGTCCTTGGCGGGCGGGGTGATCGCGGTCAGCCGCAGAAGGTAGATCGACCCGTTGGCGCCATCGACGGTCGCGATGTCGCCCACCTTCATCTCGAAGGCCTTCTGGACGAGCGCGGGGGGCGCGTCCTTGACGGTCTCGTCGCGCTTCAGCCCTTCTTCCTGCGTCGCCTCGAGGGACAGATCGGCGAAGCTCGCGCCCTGTTGCAGATCCGGCGTCAGCACCTCGGCGCGCGCCATCAGCCGTTCGCGCAGCGCCTGGGCGGTCCAGCCCGAGAACACATCCTGGCGCACCTGATCGAAGGGCTGCAGCTGCGGGGGGATGACCTCATCCAGCCGCAGGGCAAAGACGCCGCCGTCGGCCAGCGGCTCGATCTGCGGGAAGTCGTCGGGCTTGGCCTGCGCCGCGGCCGTGCGAAAGGTCTCATAGCCCGCGATCGGCTCGGTGCTGCCGGGGCGCAGGTCGATGGTGCCGAGCTCCAGATCGGTTTCCTTGGCGATTTCCTCCAGCGTGGCGCCGCTGGCGAGCAGATCGTCGACCTGGGTGGTGATCTCGGTGATGCGGGTCACGGCGCGCTCGGTGCCGATGGTCTTGCGCAGCTCGTCGCGGACCTGATCGAGCGGGGTTTCCTGCGCGGGCAGGATGCCGTTCACCCGAAACAACGCAGGCCCGAGCGTGGTTTCCACCGGACCCACGATGCCCGGTTCCTTCTGCGCGAAAAGCGCCGATGCGGCGGCTTCGCTGACATTCTTGGCGGCCACTTCGCCCATGTCGACATCGTCGAGGGTCAGGCCGCGTTCGGCCACCAGCCCCGCGAAATCGATGCTGCCATCGTCGAGCCGCGCGCGCGCGTCCTGCGCCTCCTGCTCGGTGGCGAAGATCAGGCGTTCGACCAGGCGCTTTTCGGGGATCTGGTACTGATCGGCGCGCGCGGCATAAAGCTTGGCGATATCCTCCTCCGAGACCTCGACCGTGTCGGCCAGCATCGCGGGCGTGATCCAGGCATAGGTGATCCTGCGCGCCTCGGGCAGGGAGAAGGCGTCGGAATTGGCGTCGTAATAGCTGCGCAGCTCCGCGTCGGTGGGTTCGGGCACCGGGGCATCGCGGCCGGTCATCTGGACCCATTCGAAACTGCGGGTTTCGGCCACGTAGTTCAGCAGCGTGTCGGTATAGACGTCAGGGGCGGGCAGCCCGCCCGAGACCGCGTTTTCCAGCAGCGAGCGGGTGGTGTCGGCGCGCACCATCGTCTCGAATTCGGCCGGTTTCAGGCCGGACTGGCTGAGAACATAGGCGTAGGTGTCGCGATCGAAGGTGCCGCCCTGGCCCTGGAACGGCTGCATCCCGATGATTTCGGTGCGCACGGCCTCATCGCCCACCGAAACGCCCATGCGCTTGGCCTCTTCGGCGATGGCGGCCTGGGAAACCAGTCGTCCCAGAACGGCGGTGTCGAGCCCCAGCGCCCGGGCGTCGTTCATCGTGACGGCCTGTCCGGTGCGCTGCTGGTAGGAGCGCAGCTCCTGCTGGAGGGCGCGCGAATACTCCTGCACGTCGATTTTCGTGTCCCCCACCGAGCCGATCGCATTGACCGAGCCGCCGAAATTGCCGATCCCGAATCCGGCCAACCCCAGGACCAGCAGACCCAGAAGCACATAGACAAAGATATTCGTGCCTTTTGAACGCAGGCCACCAGCCATAGAAGACGCCTTTCCTAGCAAAGCTTTCCGTGTTTCCTAGTGCCTGCGGCGAGGCGGGGCAAGCTCTAGAGGGACAGCGCCGTCAACCGCGCGAACAACGCCGCTATGCCTGCCCGGTCGACATTGGCGAATGCGATCCTGATCTGCGCCTCGGCCCGGCCGTCGCCGCCGCGGGACCGGGTGGGCGCGAACATGGTGCCGGGCAGCATCAGCACGCCCGCCTCGCGCACCGCCTGCCGCGCCACCGCCTCCGCATCCAGATCGAACGGATGCGCGACATAGGCGAAATAGGCCCCGCACCCCAGCAGGCGCCAGTCCGCAAGCGATTGAAACCCCTGCGTCATCGCCGCACGGCGGGCCAGGATCTCTCGGCGCTGCTCGGCCAGCCAGCCCGACAGGTTGCGCATCCCCCAAAGCGCCGCGCGCTGCGCCAGCTGGTTGGGGCAGATCGTGTCGGCATCGAGGAATTTCTCCACCTGGGCCAGCCGGGCGGGGCTGGCCACCATGGCGCCGACGCGGTGGCCGGTCAGCCGGTAGGCCTTGGAAAAACTGTAGAGCTGGATCAGCGTGTCGTCCCAGTCGGGGTCGGTAAAAAGATCGTGGGGCGCGCCCTCACGGCTGTCGAAATCGCGGTAGGTTTCATCGACGATCAGCGCGATGCCCCGGCTGCGCGCCAGATCGCGGAAGGCCGCGACCAGCGCGGCGGGGTATTCCACGCCGCCGGGGTTGTTGGGGCTGACCAGGACGATGGCGCGCACCCGCTCATGCAGCAGCGCGGCGGCGCGGTCGGGGTCGGGCAACAGATCGTCGCCCGTGGGCAGCGGCAGCGTCTCGACGCCGCTCATCTGCAGCCACATGCGATGGTTGAAGTACCAGGGCACAGGCAGCATCACCGCATCGCCCGGCCCGGCCAGCGTCGCCACCGCCGAGGTGAAGGCCTGGTTGCAGCCCGAGGTGATCGCGACCTGCGCCGGGTCGAGGGTGCCGCCATAGGCCGCGGACCAGTCGCGGGCCAGCTGCGCGCGCAGCTCCGGCAGGCCGAGGACCGGGCCGTAAAGATGCGCTTGCGCATCGTTCAGCACGATCTCGGCCATGGCGCGGCGCATGGGTTCGGGCGGCGGATCGACGGGGGCGGCTTGCGACACGTTGATCAGGGGACGGTCGGCGGGAAATTCCACCCCCTCCAGCCAGCGCCGCGCCTCCATCACCGGGGGCGGCGGGGTGGCGGAGATATGCGCATTGACAGGCTTGATCATGCGGTGGCCTTTCCTTTGTGCGCGGTTTTCCCATGCGCTACGCGCGCGGCACCCCCGGCCCATGATTGCCAGCCCGTGATCTGCGGCCCGTGATCTGTGGCGCGTGACGCTCGGCGCGGGGGCGCTCAATCCTTGCCGCGGTAGGGCTCCACGTATTGCAGCGCCATGTCCCAGGGGAAAAAGATCCAGGTGTCCTGGCTGACCTCGGTGATGAAGGTGTCGACCATCGCGCGGCCCGCGGGCTTGGCGTAGACGGTGGCGAAATGCGCTTTGGGATAGAGGTCGCGCACCAGTTCCAGCGTGCGGCCGGTGTCGACCAGATCGTCCACGATCAGAATGCCCGCGCCGTCGCCCATGACCTCGGGCAGGGGGGCTTTCAACACGCTCGCCTCTGACTGCGACTGGTGGTCGTAGGATTTGACCGAAATCGTGTCGACCGTGCGGATGCCCAGTTCGCGCGCGACGATCATCGCGGGGGCCATGCCGCCGCGGGTGATCGCGACCACGGCGCGCCAGCCGCCGTCTTCGGGGCCCTCGCCGTCGAGCCGCCATGCCAGCGCGCGGGAATCGCGGTGGATCTGGTCCCAGCTGATGTGAAAGCCTTTTTCGTGCGGAAGTCGGTCGCTCATGTCATCTGTCCATCGGTCGTTTTTGGGCCTTGTCCACGCCGTGCCTCAGCGCCATCGGGCCAGCCCGGGTGATGTCGGCCCGTGTAATGCCGGCCCGCGTGATTCCGGCCCGTGTGTGGCCAGTCCGCGTGATCTCAGCCCCGCGTGATATCGGGGGCGTCGGGGTTTTTCATGCCGACGACGTGATAGCCCGCGTCGACGTGGTGCACCTCGCCGGTGACGCCCGAGCCGAGATCCGACAGCAGGTAAAGCGCGGATTTTCCGACCTCGTCCTGGCTGACGGTGCGGCGCAGGGGGCTGTTGTATTCGTTCCATTTCATGATGTAGCGGAAATCCCCGATCCCCGAGGCCGCCAGCGTCTTGATCGTGCCCGCGCTGATCGCGTTGACGCGGATGTCGTCGCGGCCCAGATCCTCGGCCATGTAGCGGACGGAAGCCTCGAGCGCGGCCTTGGCCACGCCCATGACGTTATAATGTGGCATGACCTTTTCGGCGCCGTAATAGGTCAGCGTCAGGCAGGAGCCGCCGTCGGTCATCATCCGCGATGCGCGCTGCACCACCGAGGTGAAGGACCAGACGGAAATATCCATCGACATCAGGAAGTTGTTCTTGGAGGTGTCGACGTAGCGCCCGCGCAGCTCGTTCTTGTCCGAAAACCCGATGGCGTGGACGATGAAATCCAGCTTGTCCCAGCGTTCGCCAAGCCCGGTGAACAGCAGGTCGATCGAGGCCTCGTCGCCCACGTCGCAAGGCAGCACGATATCGCTGCCCAGTTGTTCGGCCAGCGGGCCCACACGCTTTTTCAGCTGTTCGCCCTGATAGGAAAATGCAAGCTCCGCGCCCTGTGCCGCGCAGGCCTTGGCGATGCCCCAGGCAATCGACTTGTCGTTCGCAAGACCCATTATAAGCCCGCGCTTGCCGTCCATAAGCCCAGTTGCCATAAGAATTCCTTCGCCTCTGCCGAGAAGTCCGCCTGCTTTAGGCCAAACTGCCACTTGCATCAAGACCGCTTGATTGCGACTGTCGCCCGCGCAGGGCAGGAGGAGGCGGCTTTGAGCGACAGGCAGGGGATTTTCGCGGGGGACGATCCGTTTCGGATCGCGCGCGACTGGCTGGCCGAAGCCACGAAATCCGAGCCGCGCGATCCCAACGCGATCGCCCTGGCGACCGTCGATGCGGCCGGGCTGCCCAACGTGCGCATGGTCTTGCTGAAGGCGATCGAGGATGCGGCCTTCGTGTTCTACACCAATTACGACAGCGTGAAGGCCCGCGAAATCACCACCGGGGGCAAGGCCGCCTTCGTGATGCATTGGAAGTCGCTCAACCGCCAGATTCGCGTGCGCGGCGATGTGGAAAAGGAAGACGGCCCGAGCGCGGATGCGTATTTTGCCACCCGCTCCCTCAAAAGCCGTCTGGGCGCGCGCGCGTCGAAGCAGTCGCAGCCGCTCGACGCACGCTCTACCTTGATGGCCGCCGTCGCGGGGCAGGCGGCGCGCCACGGGCTGAACCCGCCGCGTCCCGCCTACTGGGGCGGCTTTCGCATTCGTCCGGTCGAGATCGAATTCTGGGCCGACGGCGAATTTCGTCTTCACGACCGATTTCGCTGGACCCGCGACGCATCCTTTGAAAAATGGAGCATCTCGCGGCTTTATCCGTGAATGCTGCCACTTTTTTGACAAAAGCTTTTGCAATAGACAGTTTTTAGTGCTTGCCAGGCTCAATTCGTGGGCTTCTGATTGTGAAGGCGGGAAAGAGTGCCGGTATGTTGATGGGACCGCAAAGTGGTGATGTGGCATCTAGCCGTGTCATGCACGGCCATGTGAAATGGTTCGACCAGACCAAGGGGTTCGGCTTTGTCGTCGCGGATGACGGCGGGCCCGACATTCTGCTGCATGCGAACGTGCTGCGCAATTTCGGTCAAAGCTCGGTCGCCGATGGCACGCCGCTTGAGATTCGGGTGCAGGAAACCGCGCGCGGAATGCAGGCCACCGAGGTTCTGGTGATCGGTGAGGTCGCGCCCGATCCCGACAGCCACGGTGACATTTTCCCCGGCTTCGACGGCGATATCGAAACGCTTCAGCTGCACGCCGCGCGGGTCAAATGGTTCGACAAGGGCAAGGGCTTCGGTTTCGCCAATACCTTCGGCTGTCCCGAAGACGTCTTCATCCACATCGAGACCCTGCGCCGCAACGGCTTTGCCGATCTGCTGCCGGGGGAGGCGATCTGCATCAAGGTCGCCGAAGGCGAGCGCGGGCTGATGGCTGTCGAGGTCAGAAGCTGGGAAATGGCGGCACGCAAATCGTGAGGGGACCCATGACGATGTTCAGCATGAAGTCCGTTCGGGGGGTGGCGCTGGTTCTGGGACTGGCCGCGTCGCTGCCGACCGCCGCCGCCGCCGGTGTCTGCAAGGACGATCGGGTCGATCTGCGCGGCGACTGGGGCAAGGCCGCTTTCACCGTGGCGGTTGCCGACACCGCCGCCGAGCGCAGCCAGGGGCTGATGAACGTGCCCGAGATGGCGGCCGGTGCGGGGATGCTTTTCGTCTACCCCTCCAGCCGACGCGCGACGTTCTGGATGCGCAACACGCTCATCCCGCTGGACATGATCTTCGCCGACGAGGCCGGGCGCGTGACGCGTGTGCATTCCAATGCGGTGCCGCTCGACGAGACGACGATCGACGGCGGGCCGGGGGTGCAATACGTGCTGGAAATCAACGGCGGTCTGGCGGAACGCCTGGGCATCGCGCCGGGCACGCAGCTGCGCCACAGCGCCATTCCCGCCACCCGCGCCGCCTGGCCGTGCGAGTGATCGCACCCGAGGCCGCGGGGGCGGCCACGCCCGACGGCACCGGCCCCGAGTTTATGCTTTCCATCCCGGCGCGCTGTCGCTAGAGATCGGCGCAGTTCGGGGCGTAGCGCAGCCTGGTAGCGCGACGGTTTTGGGTACCGTAGGTCGCAAGTTCGAATCTTGCCGTCCCGACCAGTTTTTCCGACCCACGCAAAGTCTGCCCCACGCAGCTATGAAAACGGCCCGCCGGGGCGGGCCGCATCCTGTCACGGGGCGGTCGTTCAGTCGATGCCGTTGGCGGCGGCGGTTTCCTGGTCGATCGTGCAGGCGGTGTCGTCGCTGCCCACGAATTCGGACAGCGCGCTGATGTCCAGATCGCAGACATTGGCCGCGACGGAAATCGGCACCTGTACCACATTGTCGTCGACCGACACGTTCACCAGGCCGGACTGGTCGCCGCCGTCCGAACCCTGCTTGATCTTGGGGTCGTTGCCGGCGTTGTTCTTGGCGGCCTTGATGCCGTTCTGCGCGGCGGTGCTCTGGTCGATCGAGCAGGCGGTCTCGTCGCTGCCCAGGAAGCCGGACAGGGCGCTGACGTCCACACCGCAGGCGTTGGCGGCGACGCCGACGGGCACCTGCACGACATTGTCATCGACGCTGACGTTGACCAGGCCGGTCTGATCCGCGCTGCTGCTGTCGTTCTTGCCCTGCTTCATCTTCGGGTCATTGCCGGCGTTGTTCTTGGCAGCCTTGATGCCGTTCTGCGCGGCGGTCTTCTGGTCGATCGAGCAGGCGGTATCGTCGCTGCCCACGAATTCCGACAGGGCGGCGACATCGATGCCGCAGGCGTTTGCGGCAACCGCCACGGGCACCTGAACGACGTTGTCATCGACGCTGACGTTGACCAGACCGTCCTGGGTCTGCGCGAAAGCGGCGGGGGTGCCCAGCATCAGGGCGGCGATTGCGGTCGCACTCAGGAATTTCATTCGGAAGTCCTCCACTCGGTACATTTACGGTTCACGCGCTGCCGGTCTCCCGGTCGGGTTGCGTGTCTTGAGAACCGACAACCCTGAGGCGGGTCATCTGTTCCTTAGGCACCTTCGCGCTGTGCTCCGGGTAGGCGGAAACCTGCGGCCGGGACCGGACACCATATCTGGGAATACGGGCCTGCACAGCGGGGCATTGATTCGGCGCGGATCGCGGTGATCGGGCGGGCAGAGCCACCAACAATAGACATTTCCCGGCAGCAAAGGCGGGTTTGCCACTACATGTAGTTTCCGAGGCCGATGCTGTGGGTAACTGCCCCCTGCGCGCGCCGTGACGGGCCTAACCCCGTGCATCGCATGGCAATATTCCCGACGGCGATATTCACAGGCCGCTGGGGATCAACAGAGTGAATCGTGTATGGGCGTCATGCGGGGTCGCTTTGGCGGGGGGTCAACTGAAAAACCCGCCTCCATGGCCAGAAAAATTCGTTGACCTGACCGGCCGATCCACGCCAGATTGTGTTAACGCAGGTTGCCACCACTACATATGGTGGCACCGCCCTGGCCCTGACTGCTAGACCTCATTGCTGATCGCGGCGCGGATGACTCCGCGGCCGCGAGAAGGAGAAATGCGGGCGCGCCCGGGCGACGAGCATATGTGCGGCACCCGCCGCAAAGCCATAATGACGAATGAAGGCGAGACGAGGCACCATGAAAATCGACCGCAAATTCACCGACGCCGGAAAAGATGCCTACGCATCGCTGGAATTCACGCTGACCTCCTCCGAGATCCGCAACCCTGACGGTACTATCGTCTTCAAGCTCGACGCGGTCGATGTGCCCGCAAGCTGGAGCCAGGTCGCCTCGGACGTGTTGGCGCAGAAGTATTTCCGCAA
>NZ_JBRBUA010000118.1:0-13196 GCF_052826345.1 Brevirhabdus sp.
ATGCTGGAAGGCCAAGCAGGTGTTCGTGTCCAAGCGCGGGCAGGGCACCGGCTATTCCGGGATCGAGAATCCGTTGTTCTACAAGGAAAACACGCGCATGTTCTACGGCGATGCCAAGGACTCGGTGAACAAGTTGTTGAGCCTGCTGAACTGATCTGCGGCCCTGACGACACGCATGACGCCCTGTCCCGACGGATGGGGCGTCTTTGCTTGAACGATCCCGCTGCCTGCGGGATGGACAGGCGCAAGGCCGACCGTGGACCCGGCGGCGGCGCAACCAAAGGTAAAGCCATGAGCCAACTTCGCGACCACCCCCAGCGCTATGCCCTTGCCAATGAGTTGCACGCCCGGCCGTTCCCCGTGCTCACGGCGCCCTGCCACGCGGTCTTTCTGGCCCTGAAAGAGCCCGAGAACGCCGCCAGCCGCGATCCCGAGCGGGATCGGGCGCTTCTGCGCATGTTGCTCGACCGCTTCGGCGCGCCGCACCCACAGCCCGACGCCACCCATTATTCGGGGGATCTGGGACGGCACCGGCTGAAGTGGGAACAACATACCGAATTCGTGACCTATACGGTCTTCACCGATGGCGTGTGGGATCGGCCGTTCGATCCGGCGGCCTTCGACGTGTTTCCCGCCGAATGGTTGGCGCAGGCCTCGGGCACGCGCATCACCTCGGCGCTGATCCGGGTCGAATCGATGCGCGACGTCGAAGGCATCGACGAAGACCTAAGCGCCTGGTTCGTGCCCGAAAGCATCGCCGTGAGCCGCGTGCTGGACGGTGCCGCGCTGATCGCGGGGGATTTCCGCATCGACAGCAGCGGACACCAGCGCTTTTCGGTGATCGTGCAGCCCGGTATCGGCGGGCAGCGCGTGGGCCGGATCGTCCAGCGCCTGTGCGAGATCGAGACCTATAAGTCCATGTCCATGCTGGGGCTGAGCCGTGCGCGGGAGCTGTCGCACCATCTGGAGGTGCTGGACCGGCGCCTGTCGGCGCTGATGGCGCAGGCGACAGGCGAGGTCGCCGCCCCCGAGGAGACATTGCACGACCTGTTGCAGGTCTCGGCGGAGATGGAGCGTCTGATGGTGCAGTCGAGCTTTCGCTTCGGCGCGACGGGCGCCTATGAGGCGATCGTGAACCAGCGCATCGGCGTTCTGCGCGAAGAGCGGCACAAGGGGCGGCAGACCTTCGGCGAATTCATGATGCGCCGCTTCGATCCCGCCATGCGCACGGTGAAATCCACCGAGCGCAGGCTGGAGGCGATGGCGCATCGCGCCATGCGCGCGGGCGAGTTGCTGCGCACCAAGGTCGATGTCGACCGCTCGGCGCAGAACCAGCAGCTTCTGGCCAGCATGGACCGCCGCGCCGATCTGCAATTGAAGCTGCAAAAGACCGTCGAAGGCCTGTCGGTGGTGGCGATCAGCTATTACGCGGTCAATCTGGCAATCTATCTGGCCGCGCCGTTCGGCAAGCCGCTGGCGCTGGACAAGACCTGGCTGGCGGCGCTGCTTACTCCGCCGGTAATGCTGCTGGTGTGGTGGATGCTCCGGCGGATTCACCGACGGATGGAGTGAGCCGCCCCAGCGCCGCCGCCGCGGCCTTGGCGCCCACCCCGATCGACACGATGGCCAGCAGCGCCGCGAACGACAGGGTCGGCACGCCCGACAGCCCCGCCCCCACGGTGCAGCCCCCCGCCAGCACGCCGCCGATGCCCATCAGGGCCGCGCCCGCGACATAGCGCCCGGTCTGCCCGGGTGTCTCGAAGGTTTGCCAGGCGAATTCCCCCGCGACAAGCGAGGCGATCAGCCCGCCCGCGAGCACCCCCGCGAGCACCCCGGTGCCGAACCCCGCCGAGATCGAGGTGGAGGCGATCACGAAAAAGAGGGAATCGGCCGAGGAGGAGGTGAAGGACAGGCTTTCCATCGCGATGGGATCGAAATCGTCGAGCAGCAGGAATCCCGTGCCGACCCAGCCGAGCGGCACCAGGATGCCGATCAACGCGGCCATCACCAGGATCGAGGGCCGGTTGTCCGACCGCAGCCCATAGGCCAGCAGCGCGGCGGCGATCAGCAGGGTCCACAGCAGCGCGCCACCGGGCAGGGCGGCGAAGCCGGTCAGATCGCCCACCGGCACGGTCAAGCTGCCCAAGGCAACCCGCAGCGGCGCCAGCAGCCCCTTGATCGTGGCATGGGCCACGACGGCGAAGACCAGAATGACCAGCGCCGCGCGCAGATTGCCCGACCCTGCCAGCACGCTCAGCCGCGAGATGCAGCCGCGCGTCAGCACCATGCCCACGCCGAACATCAGCCCGCCCAGAACGATTGCCACGACCGGCATGTCCGTGACGAAAAAGCGGTGCCCCGCGAAATCGATCAGACCGGCATAGACCGCCCCCTGTACCCCGAGCAACGCCACGGCGAGTGCCGTCAGCCAGACGCCCAAGGCCCGGCCGCGCTCGCCTGCGGGCGCGACCATCGAGCGGCGGAAACAGAACCGCGTGCGCTGCGCAAGAATGCCGAACGCCACGCCAAGAGCCAGGCCCAGGATGACGGACGCCCCGGCGGGGGTCAGGGACTCAAATCCGAGAGATTCAAACATGGCGGCACTCCTCTGGGCGCGATATAACCGCCCAGATGCCGCGATTTCGTTGCACAATCAAGAATTGGGCCACGATCAGCCTCCGTGGCATGAGGAACGCCGTGCGCGCGTTTGCGGGGCGCGGGGGAAGAATTTTCCACGCGACCCGGTTGCTTCGGATCAGGGTTCCGGGCCGGGCGGGGCGGGGGGCACGACGGGTCTTAAATGCGCCGGCGCAGGAACCGGCTCAGGGCGCGCGCTCACCGGCCGCGACGGGGGCGGGCAGTCGGTTTTCGCGCGGCGCCAGCGGGCAGACGAAGGCGGGGTTGAGCGCGCAGCTGGGATTGTAGGCGAAATTGAAATCGAGAATCAGCCGCCCCTCGTCATCCAGTCCCAGATCGGCGCCCTTGATCGCATCGACGATATAGCGTCCTCCGCCATAGGTCTGCGTTCCGTTCGTCGCGTCGCCGAAGGGGATGAACAGCCCGCCGCCATAGCCTTCGATCCACCAGACGTTGAGCTCCGCCCCCAGGGTGGGGTGCAGACCTCGGGTCCGGGCGAGCGGGCGCGCGCCCAGCCTGCCGTCCCGGCCCAAATCGAAGGCGATGGCCGCGCCGCTCAGCGGGACAAGCCCGACCGCGAAACGCAGCGCCGGATCATAGGGAAAGGTCGCGATATCGGTGAAGTCCGCGCGCGCGGCGTCGGGCAGCGGCGATTGCGGGTGGTGGGCGAAAAGCGCGCTGCGCACGCGCAGCCACAGATCCCGCGCCTCCGCCGGGTCGGGCATCGCGCGGACCCGCGCATAGAGCTCGTTGATCGTCCTGCGCCAGTCGGCCAGCGCATAGGCCGCGGGACCACGGTAGGGCGGCGGGGCGTGCTGCATGATAACATCCGTCTTCGGCTCGGCATCGGGGTCGCATGAAAGCTAGGGCGATGCCGCCGCGGGGCGAGCGCGCGCCCTTTCCCTGCGCGCCAAGCCCGCGTACATATCACGGCAGGACATGTCGCTGCCGGAACCATTTCGGCACGACGAGCGAACCACGGCGCAGGAGCGAACATATGCCCATCAAGAACCGATTCTCCGAACTGCTGCCCGAGATCACCGCATGGCGGCGCGACCTGCACGAACACCCGGAGCTGCTGTTCGACACCCACCGCACCAGCGGGATCGTCGCCGGAAAGCTGCGCGAATTCGGCTGCGACGAGGTCGTCACCGGGATCGGCCGCACCGGCGTGGTGGGGGTGATCAAGGGGCGCAGCGATGCCAGCGGCAAGGTCATGGGCCTGCGTGCCGACATGGACGCGCTGCCGATCGAAGAGGCGACGGGGCTCGACTATGCCTCCAAGACCGAAGGCAAGATGCACGCCTGCGGTCATGACGGCCATACCGCGATGTTGCTGGGGGCGGCGAAATACCTGGCCGAGACGCGCAATTTCGACGGCACCTGCGTGGTGATCTTCCAACCCGCCGAAGAAGGCGGCGGCGGCGGGCGCGAGATGGTCGAGGATGGCTTGATGGAGCGTTTCGGCATTCAGGAGGTCTACGGGATGCACAATTGGCCGGGGCAGCCGCTTGGCAGCTTCGCGATCCGGCCGGGCGCGTTCTTCGCGGCGACGGATGTGTTCGACATCGTGGTCGAGGGCCGGGGCGGCCACGCGGCCAAGCCGCAGGAAGTGGTCGACACCACCATCGCGGCCAGCCAGATCGTGCTGTCGCTGCAAACGATCGCCAGCCGCAACGTCGATCCGGTGGAGCAGATCGTCGTTTCCGTCACCTCCTTCGAGACCGACAGCAAGGCGTTCAACGTGATCCCGCAGCGCGCCGTGCTGCGCGGCACCGTGCGCACCCTGGACGGCGGGGTGCAGGATCTGGCGGAGCGTCGCCTCAAGGAGATCGCCGAGCGTACCGCCGAGGTGTTCGGCGCCAAGGCCAGCGTCACCTATCAGCGCAATTACCCGGTGATGGCCAACACGCCCGAGGAAACCGTTTTCGCGGCAGAGGTGGCGCGCCAGGTCGCGGGCGCCTGCGAAGAGGCGCCGCTGGTCATGGGGGGCGAGGATTTCGCCTTCATGCTGAATGCCAAACCCGGCGCCTACATCCTTGTCGGCAATGGAGATTCCGCCGCCGTGCACCACCCGGAATACAACTTCGACGACGATGTCATTCCGGCGGGCTGTTCCTGGTGGGCCGAGCTGGTGGAAACCCGGATGCCGCGCGCGGCTGGTTGACCCGGACAGGCTCGACTGCCGGCGGAATGCGCGGCCGGTGTTCGGATCTGCCCTCGACCCGCGGGAGGCCGCCCCCGCGGATGTTCCGGTCGCGGAGTCGGATCGAGTATTTGGGCCAAGAAGAAACCAGGGCGCAGGCGCCGAGAGGCAGGGGTCGCGTCGTCAGCCGCCGGTGTGGCTCATGTGGCGCGACATCTGACCGTCGGGGCGTTGGCGCGAATAGTCGAAATCATGCCCGCGGGGTTTCAGCGCGATCGCGGCGCGAATCGCTTCTTCGAGCTGCACGTCGCTTTCGCTGGCGCGCAGGGGGGCGCGCAGGTCGGATTTGCCTTCCTGACCGAGGCAGGTATAGATTTCGCCGGTGCAGGTAACCCGCACCCGGTTGCAGCTTTCGCAGAAATTATGGGTGAGCGGCGTGATGAAGCCGATCTTCTGGCCGGTTTCCTCCAGCCGGACATAGCGGGCGGGGCCGCCGGTGCGGTCGGGCAGGTCGGTCACGGTAAAGCGTTCGGCCAGCCGCGCGCGCAGGTCGGTCAGCGCCCAGTATTGCGACAGCCGGTCCTCATTGCCGATGTCGCCCATCGGCATCACCTCGATGAAGGTCAGATCCATCCCGCGATCCGCGCAGAAGGCGGTGAGGGTGAACAGCTCCTCCTCGTTGAAGCCCTTGAGGGCCACGGTATTGAGCTTGACCTTCAGCCCCGCGCGCTGCGCCGCGTCGAGGCCGCGCAGAACCTGAGGCAGGCGGCCCCACCGCGTGATCTGCGCGAATTTCGCCTCGTCCAGCGTGTCGAGCGAGACGTTGATGCGGCGCAAACCGGCGGCGTACAGATCATCCGCGTATTTTTCCAGCTGCGAGCCGTTGGTGGTGATCGTCATCTCGTCCAGCGCGCCGCTGTCGAGGTGGCGCGACATGGTCTGGAAAAACGTCATGATCCCGCGGCGCACCAGCGGCTCTCCGCCGGTGATGCGCAGCTTGCGCACGCCCAGCCGGACGAAGGCCGAACAGAGCCTGTCCAGCTCCTCCAGGCTCAGAAGTTCCTTTTTCGGCAGGAACGTCATGTTTTCCGACATGCAATAGACGCAGCGGAAATCGCAGCGGTCTGTGACGGAGACACGCAGGTAGCTTATCGCGCGCTGGAACGGATCGACGAGGGGCTGTATCATGACGGTAACGTATGCAGCCGTCGATGCGCCCGCAAGTTGCTTCTGCGCGTTGTAGGTCCAGATTGGGCGGTATAGTGTTCTGAGATGGAAAATCGCATGACAAAAAGAATGATCCCTGTCGCGCTGCTGATGTCGGCGGGTGCGTTGACGGCCTGCGGCGACAGCGCCGCGCTCATGAAGGACATGGTTCCCGGCAAGCAGCCGCGTGTCGCCGCTGTGCCCCCGACATCCGTTCAGGCCGAAGCCGCCGCGCAGGCCCGAGCGGCGCGGCCCCTGCCGTCCGGCGCCTCGTCGACGGCCGAGGCGCTCGACACGACCAGCAAGGCGCAGCGCGTCGCGGCCCAGGCGGCCCCCGCCGCAAGCGCGTCGGAGCGCGAACTCGGCCGTGCCGTCGCATCGCTGGGCGATCCGGCCGATCCCGGGTTCTGGGCGAGCACGCGGCTGGTCGACAAGGTCACTCAGGGGCGGCTCGTCAATCCGGCCACGGGCAAGAGCGCCAAGGTCGAGCTGCGCCCCGGAAACGGCGGGCTGAAGGTGTCGCTGGCGGCCTTCCGCGTGCTGGGCGCCGGCCTGACCGATCTGCCGGAGTTGAAGGTCTATGCGCAGTAGGTAGCGCGCACAGCTCGCGCAGGATGGGGTGCGGCGGGGCTCGCTCGGCTGCGCCGCGCCTTTTGCGGCGCTCTTGTACCGAGCAGCTGCCCCGCGCGGCGGTCACGATTGCGTGGGCCCGCGCGCTTCGCTTTGCCTTGCCGCGCTGGAATGCTAGGGCCTCGGCAGGAGTTGCGAAAGGGTCCCCGGATGTATCTCGGCCTTGTGACGGGCGTTTTCGCGCTTGTGGTTCTGCTCAGCTTCGCGGTGGCGCCGCGGCGCTCCAGCGTCGAGGGGTTCTTTGCCGGGCTGGGCGAGAGCGGCAAGGAGCCGGGCCTGTGGACCCTCGCGCTCAGCCAGGTCACCACCTGGATCTTCGCGCGGTCGCTGATGAATTCCGCGATCCTGGGGTATTACTACGGGATGCCCGGCACGCTGGCCTATGCAGCCTATTACGGCTCCTTCCTCACCGGGGGGCTGGTGGTGTCGCGCCTGCGCGCGGACGGGCGGCTTTCGGTGCAGGACTGGCTGGGCGCGCGGTTCGGCACGGCGGGGCGGGTCAGCTATAACGGCGTCATCGCATTGCGCCTGCTGTCGGAGGTTTTCGCCAATCTGCTGGTCGTCGGCCTGATCTTTTCCGCGCTCGCACCTCAGTCCGGCTGGATCGGGCCGGTGTCGATCCTGGTGGTCGCGCTGATCGCGCTGGCCTATTCGGCCTGGGGCGGGCTTTCCGCCGCGCTGCGCACCGATGTGGTGCAGATGGCGTTGTTCCTGACCGTCTTCGGGCTGGCTTTCGTGGCGCTGGTCGCCGGACCGGGGTTTTCCCCGCGCGCGGTGGTTTCCGCGCAGGGAGCCAGCGGCACCGGCCCGGGCTGGCTGCTGCTGGGGGTGGCGCTCCTGCAGGTGTTTTCCTACCCGGTCCACGATCCGGTGATGATGGACCGTGGCTTCGTCTCGGATGCGCGGGTGACGCGGCGCAGCTTTTTCCACGCCTTCTGGATCTCCACGCTCTGCATTCTGGCGTTCGGGGTCTTCGGCATCCAGGCGTCGTTGGAAAACCGCTCTTACGAGGGCGAGCTGATCGGCACATGGGCGCTGATGTTCCCGGGCTGGCTGTTTGCGGCCGTGATGGTGTCGCTGCTGGTTTCGGCGTTGTCGACGCTCGACAGCGCGCTGGCCTCGGCGGCGCGGCTGTCGGCCGATGAGCTGCGCCTGGTGCCGCGCAGCCTGGCGGGCGGGCGCGTGGCGATGATCGGCTTTCTGCTGCTGGGGGCCGCGCTGACGCTTTGGGGCAACAGCACGCTGTTCGACGCGGTGGCGGTCAGCGGCACGGCCTCGATGTTCCTGACGCCGGTTCTGGTGACGGGGCTTTTCCTGCGCCGACGGGTGCCGCTTTGGTCCTACATGACCGCCTTCGTCGCCGCGATCGCCGGGGCGGGGGCCTATTTCTTCCGCTCCACCCAGGCGATGGCCGAGATCCTGCCGGAGGCGCACAAATACGAGCAGCTTCTGGTGATCTGCGTGGCGGTGCTGGCGGTGGGCTTTGCCGCGGTGCTGGCGGGGGCGCGGCATCCGCTTGCCGATCGGGGCTGAGGCTGCTATCCGCCGCATATCCGATGAATTCGCTCGGGTACATCACCGACGGCAAGGATCGCTGAACATTGCGTGAGCAGGCACAAAGGCAGTCAAGGGCCGGGCGCCCACCAGCCGGACAGGCAAATGCCGGGCAGGCAAATTCCGGGCAGGCACAGGTCGGCGCGACCGCCCCGCCGCCGCGGCTCAAGGTCGAGGCGCTGAACCGCAGTTTCGACGGGCGGCGGGTCGTCGGCGACGTGTCGTTCGAAGTGGCGCCCGGGCATGTGACCTGCCTTCTCGGGCCGTCGGGCTGCGGCAAATCCACTACCTTGCGCATCATCGCGGGCGTCGATCGTCAGGACAGCGGGCGCGTTATCGTCGACGGGCGCGTCATGTCCGACGATCGGGTCGACGTGCCGCCTGAACAACGCTCCATCGGGCTGATGTTCCAGGATTTCGCGCTGTTCCCGCATCTGAGCGTGGCCGACAACGTGGCCTTCGGGCTGCATGGCGGCCGACGCGAGAAAGCCGACCGCGTGGGGGCGCTGCTGGAACGGGTGGGGCTGGCCGGTTTCGCGGCCAAGCATCCCCATCAGCTGTCGGGCGGCGAGCAGCAGCGCGTCGCGCTGGCGCGGGCGCTGGCCCCCCGCCCGCGGGTGATGCTGATGGACGAGCCTTTTTCCGGGCTCGACAACCGGTTGCGCGACGAAATCCGCGACGCCACCCTCGATATCCTGAAGGAGGAGGACACCGCCGTCCTGCTGGTCACGCATGAGCCGGAGGAGGCGATGCGCATGGCCGATGAAATCGCGCTGATGCGCGAGGGCCGGATCGTGCAGCAGGGTGCGCCTTACAACATCTACAACGCCCCGGTCGATCGGCGCGCGGCCGCCTTCTTCTCCGACATCAACGTGTTGCGGGGGCGGGTGCGCGGATCGCTGACCCAGACCCCCTTCGGAGAGTTCCTGACCCCCGGCCTGCCCGAGGACAAAGAGGTGGAGATCGTCTTCCGCCCGCAGCACCTGCGCATCGATTTCGATCGCCAGGGCAAGGGGCCGAACCCGACCGCAAGCGATGGCGTGCCGGCGCGCGGGCTGGTGCGGCGCGCGCGCTTCATGGGGCGCGAAAGCCTGGTCGAATTCGACATGGATTTCGAAGGCGCCCGCCTGCACGCCGTCGTGCCCGGCGTGTTCCTGCCGCGCGAAGGCACGCCCCTGTGGCTGACCGTGCGCCGCGACCGCTGCTTTGTCTTTCCGGTGGCCCCGACGGCCTGAGCGTTGGTTGCGCCCGCGCCGCCCGTCCCCGCGGCGCCCGTCCCCGCGTCAGCCGTCCCCGCGTCAGCCGTCGTCCGAAGCGGCCCTTTCCTGCGCGCGATAATCCTCCAGCGTCTTGCCCGGCTCGTTGACGAACAGCCCCTGCAGCACGCGCAGCTCGTCGATCTTGTCGATGCGCAGCTGCCTGAAGCCCTTCTGCGTCTCGCACCAGACCGTGCAGGTCCACACGCGCCCCCAGTAATCCAGCGCCAGCGGGCGGACGGTGCGGTTTTCCTGCGCGCCTTCGGCATTGCGCAGCGTGATCGCGATCTTCTGGCGCGCGCGGATCGCGTTGCGCAGCACCGGCATGTAGCGAAACCCGGCCGCGGCATCCGAAAACGGATAGGCGGCAAAGCCGAACCCCGTCGGCGGCGCGCTGCGGTCCTCCGGCAGCACGGCGTCGATCTTGGCCGACAGGCTCTTGGCGGCGGCGGAAACTTCGGGGTCGATGGCGTCGCCTGCCACCGCCAGCCCCAGATGCAGCGCCTCGAGCTCGGTCATGCTCAGGTTCAGCGGGGGCAGGGTGATCGCCGCCGTGGCGCGGTAGCCGTAGCCGCGCTGCCCCTCGATGGGGATGCCCGACGCCACCAGCGTATCCATGTCGCGGTAGATGGTGCGCAGCGACACCCCCATCTTCCGCGCCACATCCTCGGCACGGTGATACCGCCCGTCCCGCAGGATGGTCATCAACTCCGCCAATCTGTCCGAGCGTGCCACCCGCGCGCCCTCCCGCACTCATTGTCGCAAAAATATCCCCGCCGGAGGCCTCTTTTCCCGGTGTGCCGTCTCCAACCGCTGTGCCCAATTGACACTAAAGCGTCAACTGACACAATAGTGACAAAAATTACGCCTCACAGCCCCGCCGACGGCGCCCGATTGTCCGATTGGCGCTTTTACCCGCCCGGTCCGGCGATTACATGTGGCGTCGAAAGTACCAAAGGTGCCCCCGCGCCGCAGCCCGCGTGTCGCAGCCGCCCGCCCCGGGTCGGACCGACCGCAAATGGAGAGAACTCATGCTCAACAACATCGGCCTTCCCGGCCTTCTGCTCATCGCCGTCGTGGTGCTCGTGCTTTTCGGGCGCGGCAAGATCTCCTCGCTCATGGGTGAGGTCGGCAAGGGCATCACCGCCTTCAAGCGCGGTGTCAGCGACGGCACAAAGGAGATCGAGGAAGAGAACGACCACGAATCAGCCGCCGCACGCGACATCACCCACGACCGCGCCATGACCTCCGCGCGCGATATCGAGGCCGAGAAGACCGCCGAGAAGGAAAAGGTCTGAAAACCGGATTGAGCGGGCAATAGGGACACAACGCAATGTTGGATATCGGCTGGACCGAGCTTTTGGTGATCGGCGTCGTGGCACTGATCGTGGTGGGACCCAAGGACCTGCCGGGGATGTTCCGCACGTTGGGCCGGTTTACCGCCAAGCTGAAAGGGATGGCCCGGGAGTTTCAGCAGGCCATGGAAGACGCCGCCGATGAGGCGGGGGTAAAGGATGTCGGCAAGGATCTGCGCGATGCCACCTCCCCCAAAAAGCTGGGGCTCGACGCGGTGCGCGATGCCGTCGGCAACTTCGAGAAGTGGGAGCCGGGCAAGACGCAAAAGGCCATCGGCTCCGAGACGGCAAAGCTGACCGCCGAAAGGGCGGAGGCCGCGCGCAAGATCCAGGCCCAGACCGCACGCGTCGCCGAGCAGCGGATCACCAAGGAAACGGCCGCGCGCAGTGCCGAGGCGATGGCCACCCCCGACCGGCCGGTGCCGCAGGCGCCGCTGACCAAGGGCGCCGCCGACCAGACCCCGGCCAAACCCGCGGCCAAGGCGCCCCCGAAGACATCGGCGCAGACCTCTGCGCCGACGGGCAAGTCCTCCGCCACGGCTAAGTCTTCCGCACCTCGATCCACGGCCGCAAAACCGGCCAAAAAGACGGCGGCGAAACCCGCGGCGGCAAAGACGCCGGCCGCAAAGAAACCCGCCAGCCGCAAACCCGCCGCCAAGCCTGCGACCGGGAACGGTACAGGAAACGACAGCGGAAACGACACCGGCGCCGGTTCGCGATCCTCCGCGGCCAAGCCGTCCAAGGCATCCAAACAATGACAAATTCCGACGAGATCGACGACAGCTCGATGCCCCTGATCGAGCATCTGACAGAGTTGCGCACGCGGCTGATCCGCGCCGCCGTGGCCTTTGTCATCGCGATGATCATCAGCTTCACCGTCTGGAACCCGATATTCAATTTCCTGACGCAGCCGATCTGCGGACAGCTTCTGGAGCGCGGACAGGATTGCGGCCTGATCCTGATCAAGCTTCAGGAAGGTTTCTTCGTGGCGGTGCGCATCTCGCTGATGGGCGGGTTCATCCTGTCGTTTCCCTATATCGCAACGCAGCTGTGGCGGTTCGTGGCGCCGGGGCTCTACAAGAACGAAAAGACCGCGTTTCTGCCCTTTCTGATCGCCAGTCCGATCATGTTCTTCCTCGGCGCGGCCTTTGCGTTTTACGTGGTCATCCCGCTGGCGTTCGACTTCTTCCTGGGCTTTCAGCAGATCGGCACCGCAGGGCCGGTGGTGCCCGATGTGGTCAATCCCGCCAACGCGCCGGGCGGCACCGTCACCGGCCCGCCGGCGAGCGCGCCCCTGGCGGCGGCCGGGATCACTTTTCAGGGTTCGGTCGACGAATACCTGTCGCTGACGATCAAGTTCATCCTGGCATTCGGGCTGTGCTTTCAGTTGCCGGTGCTTCTGACCCTGATGGGCAAGGCCGGTCTCGTCTCCGCGCGCGGCCTGGCCGATATGCGCAAATATGCGGTCGTCGCGATCCTGGTGCTGGCGGCGGTCGTCACGCCGCCCGATGTCATCACGCAGGTGATCCTGTTCGTCGTGGTCTACGGCCTTTACGAGATTTCGATCCAGCTTGTCCGCCGTGTCGAGCGCAAGCGCGAGGAGCGTCTGCGCGCCGAAGGGCTGTGGTTCGAGGATGACGAGGACGACGACGTTACCCCGCCCGATGGCACCGTGCCGCCGTCCGGGGGCGTGCCGGGGTCCCGGCCTGCCGCCGATGCGGAGTTCGATGAATTCGACGAAGCGCATGATCCGATCTTCGACGAGTTCGACGAACACGACGAAGATTTCCCCGAAAAGGAGGGGGAAACCGGCGCGGGCGACGTCGATGAGACCGAAGACGACGACAGGAAGGACCGCAAGGACTGATGAGCGAAGCCATCATGCTGCGTATTGCCGAGGCGCTGGAGAGGATCTCTCCGGCGCCTTTCGCCGCCCCCGATTTCGACAGTGCCGACGCCTTTGTGTGGCACGTGGACCCCGATCGGCTGGAGCCGGTGCGCCAGGTCAACCGCGTGGATCTGTCGCTGCTCGTCGGCGTGAACCGCGCGCGCGACGAGTTGCTGGAAAACACGCGGCGTTTCGCGCGCGGGCATTCGGCAAACAACGCGCTGCTCTGGGGCGCGCGGGGGATGGGAAAATCCTCCCTGGTAAAGGCGATTCACGCGCAGGTCCTCGCCGACGGCACGCCGCTGAAGATCGTCGAGGTCCAGCGTGAGGATCTGCCGTCGATCGGGCGGCTTCTGCGGCTGATGCGTGCGGCGGACGCGCGGTTCATCCTGTTCTGCGACGATCTTTCGTTCAGCCACGACGACCAGCATTACAAGTCGCTCAAGGCGGTGCTGGATGGCGGCATCGAGGGGCGGCCGTCGAACGTGATCTTCTATGCCACGTCGAACCGCCGCCATCTGATG
>NZ_JBRBUA010000119.1:0-3719 GCF_052826345.1 Brevirhabdus sp.
GTCAAAAGCGCCATCGTCGGTTTCGCGGTGGTTGCTTCCACGCCGACAATGGCACAGGACTCCTCCAACCGGGTCGCTGCCAAAACGGACTGGAGCGTCTTTGTGGAGGATTCGCCGAAGGAATGCTGGATCGTCTCGGCGCCCAAGGAAACCGTGAACACGCGCGACGGCAAGGTCGTGGCCGTGCGCCGCGGCGACATTCGCCTGTTCGTGAGCTTCCGCCCCGGATCGAACGTGGATGGCGAGATCTCGTTCAAGAGCGGCTATCCCTTCGCCAAGGGCTCGACCGTCAAGATGCAGGTCGGAAACGAAAGCTACGATCTTTTCACGTCGTCCAAGGATGAAACCGCCTGGCCGCCCTCGCCCGCTGCGGACAGCAAGATCAGCAAGGCGATGATGCGCGGGGCCGACGCCGTTCTGTCGGCGGTATCGGGGCGCGGGACGAAAACCCGCGACACCTTCTCGCTGATGGGGTTCACCGCCGCGCTGGAAGAGGCCCGGAAACGCTGCAAGTGATCGGGTCGCGGCGCTGCGGGTCGGGTCATGCACGGGCCCGGCGGTGCAGCGGAACGGGCTCAGCCAGCCGATGGGGTCGCACTGGCGGCCCTGTTTCTTTTTGACGACAAATCCTATATGGGGCTCGAATCCCATCGGAGCCAGACATATGACCGCCAGCGCCCCCATCACGCAGGACGTAGTGACCATTCCCCGCAAGGACACGCACGGCGACGGCGCGCGGGTCAATCTGGTGGGCATGACCCGCCCCGAGATGCTGGCGGCGCTGATCGAGCTCGGCACGCCCGAAAAGCAGGCCAGGATGCGCCTGCGCCAGCTGTGGGCCTGGATCTATGAACGCGGCGTGCGCCGTTTCGACGAGATGACCAATCTGTCCAAGCCCTACCGCGAAGAGCTGGCGGCGCATTTCACCATCGCCCTGCCCGAGATCGTCACGAAATCGGTCTCCTCCGACGGCACGCGCAAATATCTGGTGCGCATCAACGGCGGGCATGAGGTCGAAACCGTCTACATCCCCGAAGAGGGCCGCGGCACGCTGTGCATTTCCTCGCAGGTGGGCTGCACCCTGACCTGCTCGTTCTGCCACACCGGCACGCAGCGGCTGGTGCGCAATCTGACGGCGGCGGAGATCGTGGGCCAGATCATGCTGGCGCGCGACGATCTGGGCGAATGGCCCGCGCCGGGGCGCAACCCGAAGAACGAAACCCGGCTGCTGTCGAACATCGTGCTGATGGGGATGGGGGAGCCGCTCTACAACTTCGACAACGTGCGCGACGCGATGAAGATCGCGATGGATCCCGAAGGCATCAGCCTCAGCCGTCGGCGCATCACGCTATCGACCTCGGGGGTGGTGCCGGAAATCGCCAAGACGGCCGAGGAAATCGGCTGCCTGCTGGCCGTGTCCTTCCACGCCACCACCGACGAGGTGCGCGACAAGCTGGTGCCGATCAACCGCAAATGGAACATCGCGGCGCTTTTGGACGCGCTGCGCGCTTATCCGAAACTGTCCAATTCGGAACGCATCACCTTTGAATACGTGATGCTCAAGGATGTGAACGACAGCGACGAGGATGCGCACAGGCTGGTGCGGCTGATCGAGGGCATACCCGCCAAGATCAACCTGATCCCTTTCAACGAATGGCCCGGCGCGCCCTACCGGCGATCCTCCAACAACCGCATCCGCGCCTTTGCCGACATTATCTACAAGGCGGGCTATGCCAGTCCGATCCGAACCCCGCGCGGCGAGGACATCATGGCCGCCTGCGGCCAGCTGAAGTCCGCGACCGAACGCGCCCGCAAGAGCCGCGCGCAGATCGCGGCCGACGTGGCGTCAGGCTGACCCGGGCGCGGCCATCCGCCCGCAGCGCATCACCCGTCCTTGGCGCCGCGCCTTTGTCCGGCCGCGCTATTCTTCGGATACCTGCTCGGCCCGCTGTCGGTTCATGTTGAACAGGAACGACGCCGAGCAACTGAGCATCAGGAAGCCACCCAGCGATTCGACCCCTGCCAAAAACCGCAGATGCCCCGAGGGGTAGACGTCGCCCAGGCCCAGCGTCGTGTAATTCACGATCGAGAAATAATAGACGTCCATGAAGTTGAGCGGAGCGAGCGGTTTGAACCCGCCCAGCCCCATCGCCTGCGCGCCCTCGAACACGGCGGCGTAACCCAGCGCCTCGGTCGCATGCAGGACGCCAATCAGACTCAGCAGTGTGAGGTGCCTGAGTTCCAGCGAAATATCAGATCGCCAAAGCTGCGCGGCCACCCTCGAGAGAATCAGAAAATGAAACATGCCGATCGCGACAAAGCTGACCAGCGCGATGAAGATCATGGGGATCATGAGCATCGCCCGAATTGTTGGCGACCGTCACGATCGCGTTGAAATCTGCGGCCTACTGCCCGTCGGCGGCATGACGCCCCGGAACATGGTCGCGCTTGGTTTCCGGCAATGGCCAGTCGTCGATCAACGCCACAGCGTCCCGTGCGGTTTCCACGAAACGGAAAAGTTCCAGATCCTCTTCGGAAATGGTGCCCGCCTCGGCCAGGGCTTCCCAGTTGACGATGCTACGCCAGAATTCTTCCCCGAACAGCAGGAAGGGCAGCCGCGCCATGCGGCCGGTCTGGATCAGGGTCAGGGCCTCGAACAGCTCATCGAGCGTGCCGAAGCCCCCGGGAAAGACGCAGATCGCCCGCGCGCGCATCAGGAAATGCATCTTGCGTATCGCGAAATAGTGAAAGTTGAACGACAGCTCGGGCGTCACGAAAAGGTTCGGCGCCTGTTCGTGCGGCAGCACGATGTTCAGCCCGACCGAGCGCCCGCCCGCGTCCTGCGCGCCGCGGTTGCCCGCCTCCATCACGCCGGGGCCGCCGCCGGTGACGATGACGTTTTCGCGCCCGCCGCTTTCCAGGCTCTTCAGCGTCATCAACCGCGCGAATTCCTGCGCCTCGGTATAGAAATGCGACAGATCGGCCAGCGTCCGGGTCCGTGCCTTGTCCTTTTCGGCGGGCTGCGGAATGCGCGCGCCGCCGAACAGAACCACCGTCGAGGCCACGTCGGCCTCGTTCAGCATCAGCTCGGGCTTCAGCAGTTCCAGTTGCAGCCGCACGGGGCGCAAATCGTCGCGGCACAGGAAATCGGCATCGTCGAAAGCCAGACGATAGGCCGAGGAACGCGTCTGTGGCGTGTCGGGAATGGTGCGCGCGGTTCGCGCGTCTTCCTGCGAATCGCGGAACGTCTGCCTGCGGCTTTCGTCGTTCATCCTGTTCCTTCCCTGCATTGCGCCTCGATCCCCTTGCGTCTATAGGCTTCCCCATACCTGCGCTACATAGAATTCCGGAGAACCCCATGTCGAACGCCCAGCTGGAAACCGCCATCGAAGCCGCCTGGGACGACCGCGACAGCATCACGCCCGCCACCCGCGGCGAACAGCGCGACGCGATCGAGGCGACGCTCGACGCGCTGGACAGCGGCAAGCTGCGCGTGGCCGAACGCGGCAAAAACGGCGACTGGCACGTGAACCAATGGGCCAAGAAGGCCGTGCTGCTCGGCTTTCGCATCAAGGACATGGAACAGCAGCCGGGCGGCCCGCAGGGCGGCGGCTGGTGGGACAAGGTCGACAGCAAGTTCAAGGGCTGGACCGACGCCGACTGGAAGAGCGCGGGGTTCCGCGCGGTGCCGAACTGCGTCGTGCGCCGCTCGGCCTTCA
>NZ_JBRBUA010000120.1:0-32671 GCF_052826345.1 Brevirhabdus sp.
ATCAGCAAGTGGTGCCGGGAAAACGACATGATCCTGCACATGCACCGCGCGGGCCACGGCACCTATACCCGGCAAAAGAACCACGGCATCAGCTTTCGCGTGATCGCCAAATGGCTGCGGCTGGCCGGTGTCGACCACCTGCATTGCGGCACCGCCGTGGGCAAGCTGGAAGGCGACCCGCTGACGGTTCAGGGCTATTACAACGTCTGCCGGGAAACCCACAACACGGTCGATCTGCCGCGCGGCATCTTCTTCGATCAGGACTGGGCCGACATCAAGAAGGTCATGCCCGTGGCCTCGGGCGGCATCCACGCGGGCCAGATGCACCAGCTGCTGGACCTGTTCGGCGACGATGTGGTGCTCCAGTTCGGCGGCGGCACCATCGGCCACCCGATGGGCATCCAGGCCGGCGCCCAGGCCAACCGCGTCGCGCTGGAAGCGATGGTGCTGGCGCGCAACGAGGGGCGCGACATCAAGAACGAAGGCCCCGAGATCCTGCGCGCCGCCGCCAAATGGTGCAAGCCGCTGGAGGCCGCTCTCGATACCTGGGGCAACATCACCTTCAACTACACCTCGACCGACACGTCTGATTTCCAGACCACCGAAACCCCGGCCATGTAAGGAGCAAAACCAAGGCGTATCACCCAAGGCTGCTTTTCCTACCTGCCCGATCTGGACGATGTGCAGATCACCGCACAGATCGAATACATGCTGCAAAAGGAATGGGCCGTCAGCGTCGAATTCACCGACGACCCGCACCCGCGCAACACCTACTGGCAGATGTGGGGCCACCCGATGTTCGACCTGCGCGACGCCAAGGGCGCGATGATGGAGCTGGAGGATTGCCGCAAGGCGCATCCCGACAGCTACATCCGGCTTCAGGCCTTCGACAATACGCGCGGCTTCGAGACGGTGATGATGTCGTTCATCGTGAACCGCCCGGCGGCAGAGCCGAAACTGCACATGCAGCGCACCGAGTTCGAAGGGCGCAGCCAGAAATACGCCTGGGACGCGCGCGGCTGAGGCGCGGCGCGGGACCTGGCGGCGGCCCTGCCCCACACGGGGCCGCCCGCACTCCCCCCCACACGGGGCCGCCGACGATACCTGAACATATTCATATATAAATTGACTCAACGTTAACTTCTGCAAGGCTCTGAGAACCATTTTGGCAAAAGGAGTATCGACATGAATGGATTGAACAGACTGATGATGTCCGGCGGGCTGGCGCTGGCGCTGTCGACGGGTGCCGCGACGCTCGCCCCCGCGGCCGAGGACGCATCGGGCAAGGGCAAGGATTACCGCAGCTTCACCGCCGAGGGCGTCAGCTATGGCAACATCGGCGACAGCTATACCGCCGATCTGGTGATGTATCTGGCGGGCAACCAGTTCATGGTGATCGAAGAGCTGATCAAGGATTTCCAGGGCAAGACCCCCGATATCGCCTCGATCTACGTCGAAACGATCCCGCCGGGTCAGATCCTGAACGGGCAGATCCTGAAACAGGGCCAGATCGACGGGCAGGACACGGCGCAGAACCCCGACCTTTATGCCTCGGTCAACCTGGGCCATCTGAAAAAGCTGGCCGCCAAGGGGATGATGACCGACTACAAGGTCTATACCCACAACCGGCTGGAGCTGATGGTCGCCAAGGGCAACCCCAAGGGGATCAAGGGCGCCGAGGATCTGGCGCGCGACGATCTGGTGCAATCGCACCCCAACCCGCAGACCGAAGGCATCATGAAATTCTACGGCTCTGCCATGCTCAAGGACATGGGGCTGTGGGATAAACTGACCGGCGGCAAGGATTGCAAGGGCTGCTGGGCGGTGCAGGACAAGGTCTGGTTCACCGAACGCCACCACCGCGACACGCCCCAGCGCATCGAGGACGGCAAGGCCGACGTGGGCATCGTCTGGACCACCGAGGTGCAGGAGGCCAAGGCCGAGGGCCGCGCCGTCGACGGCGTGGAGATCGCCGCGCCGCTGAACCAGCAGGACAAGGTCAGCTATGCCATCGGCATGCTCAACACCGGGCGCAACCCCGATGCCGCCGCCAAGTTCCTGGATTACCTGGCCACGGACGCGGCGCAGGAGATCTATGCCTCTTACGGCTTTGTCCCCGCCACCAAGGATGAGCTGACGCTCAAACCGATCCCGAAATAAGCAACCGGCGCGGCCCGTTACCGGGTCGCGCCCCACCCCCCGGAGGACGCGATGAACGCCGAAGCTGAAAGACCCGTGCCGCAGACAGTCGATCTGGCGGCGGAATACGAAAGCTCGGGCGTGGCCGATGTGCTGCGCGAGCTGGACGAGGAACTGATCGGCCTGGCGCCCGTCAAACAGCGCATCCGCGAAACCGCCGCCCTGCTGCTGGTGGACCGCGCCCGCCGCGACATGGGGCTGGCCCAGGAAACGCCGACGCTGCACATGTCGTTTTCGGGCAACCCCGGCACCGGCAAGACCACCGTGGCGTTGAAAATGGCGGGGCTGCTGCACCGGCTGGGCTATGTCCGCAAGGGGCATCTTATCAGCGTGACCCGCGACGATCTGGTCGGCCAATACATCGGCCACACCGCGCCCAAGACCAAGGAAGTGCTGAAAAAGGCGATGGGCGGCGTGCTGTTCATCGACGAGGCCTATTACCTCTACCGTCCCGACAACGAACGCGATTACGGCCAGGAAGCGATCGAGATCCTGTTGCAGGTGATGGAAAACAACCGCGACGACCTGGTGGTGATCATGGCAGGCTACGCCGACCGGATGGACAAGTTCTTTACCGCCAACCCCGGCTTTCGCTCGCGCATCGCGCATCACATCGAATTTCCCGACTATCAGGACATGGAGCTGGGCCAGATCGCCACCTCCATGCTGCGCGCGCAGAACTATGTGCTCGACGATGGCGGCAAGCGCGCGCTCGACGAATACATCGAGCTGCGGCGCCAGCAGCCGCATTTCGCCAACGCACGCTCGATCCGCAACGCACTGGACCGCGCGCGGCTGCGGCAGGCCAACCGGCTGTTCCAGAGCGCCCGTGGCCCGCTTGACGCCCACCAGCTTAGCACAATAACACAAGACGACATCCGCCCCAGCCGCGTCTTTACGGGCGGGTTGGCCGTGGAACGCAACCCAAGCCAGGATACCACGCCATGACCAACCCCCGCCCGATCAAGATCGCGCCTTCGATCCTTTCCGCCGATTTCGCCGATTTCGGGCGTGAAATCCGTGCGATCGAGGATCAGGGATGCGACTGGGTGCATGTCGATGTGATGGACGGGCATTTCGTGCCCAACCTCACCTTCGGCCCCAAGACCTGCGCCGCCATCCGGCCCCATATCAAGACGGTGATGGACGTGCATCTGATGATCGCGCCGGTCGATCCCTATATCGACGCCTTTGCCGAGGCCGGCGCCGATATCATCACCGCCCATGTCGAGGCCGGTCCGCACATTCACCGCACGTTGCAGGCCATCCGCGGCGCGGGCGCCAAGGCGGGTGTGGCGCTGAACCCCGGCACCCCGGCGGCGCATGTGGAACATCTGCTCGACATGGTGGATCTGGTCTGCGTGATGACGGTGAACCCCGGCTTCGGCGGACAGAAATTCATCGAAAGCCAGATCGCGAAGGTACGCCAGCTGCGCGCGATGATCGGCGACCGCCCGATCCATATCGAAATCGACGGCGGCGTCGATCCGCGCACCGCGCCGCTGGTCGCGGCCGCGGGCGCCGACGTGCTGGTCGCGGGTTCTGCGGTATTCACCGGCGGCTCGGTCGAGGCACCGGAGCGCTACGGCGAGAACATCCGCACCATCCGGCAGGCGGCCGAACAGGCGCAGGCCAGCTGGGCCTGACCGCCCGCCGCCGCCCCTGCCGCCCTTCTTTCCCTGTCACCTGCCCCTGCCACCTGCCCTCGAAACTTGCAAAGGACCGACCCCATGCGCATCGTATTCGATCTGGACGGCACGCTGATCGACAGCGCGCCCGATATCCGTCTGGCCGTCAACGCCATGCTGGAGGATCAGGGCCGACAGCCTCTCGACCTGCCGACGGTTGTATCCTTCATCGGCAACGGTCTGCCGCATCTGGTGCGGCTCGCGATGCAGGCGCGGGACATGGACATGTCGCGTCATGACGCGCTGGCGGAGGATGTGATCCGCCGCTACGAGGCGGTGAACGGCAAGCTCACGCAGCTTTACCCGGGCGCGAGGGAGGCGCTGAACGCATTGGCCGAGGCCGGGCACCGCCTGGCGATCTGCACCAACAAGCCCGAGGTCGCCACGAAGGACATCCTGCGCCATTTCGACCTGGCGCGGCTGTTCGACCGGGTGATCGGTGGCGACAGCCTGGCGCAGCGCAAACCCCACCCCGCCCCGCTGCGGGCGGCCTTCGGGGATGAGCCAGGGCTTTACGTGGGCGACAGCGAGGTCGACGCCGAAACCGCCGGTGCCGCGGGCGTGCCCTTCGCGCTGTTCACCGGCGGCTATCGCAAGACCCCGGTGGAGGAGCTGCGCCATGCCTGCACCTTCGACGCCTTCGAGGAGCTGCCCGCGCTGGTGCCCCGTTTCGTCCCCGAAGGGGCGCGAGAGGCCGCACCCGAAACCGCCCCCGTCGCATCATGACCCTGCGCGCGCTGATCTTCGACGTGGACGGCACCCTCGCCGAAACCGAGGAGGCCCACCGCGAAGCCTTCAACCTTGCCTTTGCCGACGCGGGGCTGAACTGGCATTGGTCGCAGGACGACTACGGCCGACTGCTGCGGACCACCGGCGGCAAGGAACGGATCGCGGCCTTTCAGGAGAGCCTGCCCAAGGACGCGCCGCGCCTCGGCACGGAAGAGATCGCGACGCTGCATGCCGCCAAGACCGCGATCTATACCGGGCTGCTGCGGTCGGGGGGGCTTGCCTTGCGCGAAGGCGTGGCCGAACTGATCGAGGCCGCCCGCAGCGCGGGGCTGCGCCTTGCGATCGCCACCACAACCAGCCGCGCAAACATAGACGCGCTTTGCCGCTGCTGCTGGGGCTGCGACGCCTATCGGATGTTCGACGTGATCGCCGCGGGCGACGAGGTCGCGGCCAAGAAGCCCGCCCCCGACGTATTCAGGCTGGCCCTGCACCGGCTGGATCTGCCCGCCGCCGACGCCATAGCGCTGGAGGACAGCGCCGCGGGGCTGCAATCGGCCAAGGCCGCCGGGCTGCGCGTGATCATCACCCCCGCAACCTATACCGCCACACATGATTTTTCCGCTGCCGACTACATCGTGCCATCGCTGAGCGCGCGGAATCTGGCTGCGCTCCCGGAGCTTGCTTTTTCTCCGGTCTGAGCTTCGCCCGCCGCGAGGGGCCTGCGTCAGGCCGCCCAGAGCCCGATGCCGATGCCGATGGCAAGGCCCACGCAAAGCCACGCCGCCCGGTCGATCAGCGGAATATGCCCCGAGTGTTGCGCGGCAGCGGGCAGTGCCGCGCCATGCCTCGGCAGAGATGTGCCAGATCCCCCTGCGGCGGCTTCGCCCGCGTCCGTGCCTTCCTGCGGGTCGGTCAGCACCTGCGACAGGCGCGCGAAGAAATCGGTCGCGATGCGCTCGACCATGCCCTGGATCAGCCGACTGCCGACGCTGGCTATCTTGCCGCCCATCTCGGTCTCGGCGGCATAGTCGAGCCGGGTGCCCTCTCCCTCCGGGGTCAGGGTGATGCGCGCCTGTCCCTTGGCGAAACCGGCGGCCCCGCCCTGCCCGCGCCCGATCAGGGTGCAGGTGTGCGGCGGGTCCATCTCCGTCAGCGCCACCTTGCCGCGGAACGTGGCCGACACGGGCCCTGCGCGCAGCGCGACGATGCCGGTGAATTCGTCCTTGCCGGTCTGCTCCATCGACTGGCAGCCGGGTATCGCCCGGCGCAGCACCTCCGGGTCGTTCAACCCGCGCCACACCGCATCGGGCGGAGCCGGAATAAGGGCGCTGCCGTCAAACCGCATCGCCGCCCCCGAGCATCCCGCTGTAGACGCGGTAGAGCGCCTGCGTGCCATCTTCATCGAAACCGCCGTCGATCAGCTTCTGGTAAAGACCGCGCGCAAGGCTGAGACCGGGAAGGTTCAGCTTCATCCGGTCGGCCTCGGCCAGGGCAATCGACATGTCCTTCACGAAATGATGCACGAAGAATCCCGGAGCGAAATCGCCCGCCGCGATCTTGGGCCCCAGCACGTTCAGCTGAAAGCTGGAGGCCGCACCCGCGCCGATGGCGTCCAGAAGCTTCTCCTGCTCCAGCCCGGCCGCCTTGGCATAGCTCAGCGCCTCGCAGACCGCGACCATCGTCGATGCGATCGCGATCTGATTGGCCATCTTGGTGTGCTGCCCCGCGCCCGCGGGCCCCATGTGGGTGATCTTGCTGCCCATCGCCTCGAACAAGGGGCGCGCGGCGTTGAAGGACACCGGATCGCCGCCGACCATGATCGCCAGCGTGCCGTCGCGCGCGCCGACCTCCCCGCCCGACACGGGGGCGTCGAGCGATGTCAGCCCGCGCTCCGCGGCCGCATCGGCGATGCGCCGTGCCAGCCCGGGACTGGATGTGGTCATGTCGATCAGGATCGCGTGCCGCCTTGCGTGCGCGACGATCCCGTCGGCCGACAGGTAGATCTGTTCCACATCCGCGGGATAGCCGACGATGGAAATCACGACATCGCATTCTGCGGCAAGCGCGGCGGGGCTGTCGACCCAGCGCGCGCCCCGCGCGAGAAGATCGTCGGCTTTCGCACGCGTGCGGCTGAAGACACGCAGATCATGGCCCTGCGCCAGGATGTGCCCCGCCATGCTGTGTCCCATGATCCCGAGGCCGATGAAGCCGACCGTCTTTCTGTCGGTGGCAAGGGTCATTGCGATGTCCTTTCGTCAATGGCATCGGATGCGGCCCGCCCGTCAATGTCACGGATCGCATCTTTTGCCGGGGTGGCGTGAGTGGTGGTGGCGTGAGTGGTGGGAGTGGTGGAAAGTGGACTATATGCGCCCTGTGCGCCGCCGGACGCCGCGCGCGGGGCGTCGTCACCGGCACGCAACGCGGCGCGTATGCGCTGCGGCGACAGCGGCATCTGGTCGATCCGGATGCCCTCGAGCGCCAATGCGTCGTTGACTGCCGATGCGATGACACCGATGGCCCCCATGACGCCGCCCTCGGCCATGCCCTTTATCCCTGCGGGGGTGTGGCGGTTGGGCGTATGCATGGGCAGGATGTCGATCGACGGCAGTTCGCAGGCGGTGGCGATCAGGTAATCGGCCAGCGTGGCGGAGATGTTCTGGCCGGTCTCGTCGTAGACGACCTCTTCCAGCAGCGCGCCGCTCAGGCCCATCGCGACAGCGCCCTGCTGCTGCCCCCTGACCACCAGCGGGTTCAGCACGGTGCCGCAATCCTCCGCCACCAGATAGCGGGTGATGCCGATCCGGCCCGTGGCGCGGTCGATCTCGACCTCGCAGGCGTGGGTGGCGTTGGAATAGGTCATGGCCGGCGGATCGTAGCTGAGCGCCACGTCGAGGCCCGGCGTCACCCCCTCGGGCAGCGCCGTCGGATCCAGATACGCACGCCGCGCCACATCGGCCAGCTTGAGGCCGGTATCGCGCCAGACGCCGTCAAGCTGCCGCTCGATGCGCGCATCGTGCAGGCGCAGCCCCTCGGAGGCGTTGAGGTTCAGCATATGCGCAACGATGGCAAGCACCTTTTCGCGGGCCTTCTGCGCGCAGAGATAAAGCGTTCCGCCGCCCGCGGTGGCGCCGCGCCCGCCACGGCTGCCCATGCCGTAGGGGGCCACGTCGGTGTGGCCCATGTGCAGCGTGACGGTCTCGGCCGACACGCCCAGCCCTTCGGCCACCGCCTGCGCCAGCGGCGTCTCATACCCCTGCCCCGATCCCATCAGCCCGACAGAGGCATTGACCGCGCCGTCAGGCTCGATCCGCACCCAGGCGGCCTCATGGCCGGAGCCGGGGATACCGGCCGCCTTGTAGAATTTCGAGCCGTAGGTGGTGGATTCAACCACCGTGCACAGCCCCAGCCCCAGCAGCCGCCCCCCCGCGCGCGCGTCTGCCTGACGTGCCCGAAAGGCGGGAACGTCGATCGCCGCCGCCGCGGCCTCCAGCGTTTGCAGGGGGGTCACGTCCTCCAGCACTTCGCCCGTCGGCATGGTATAGGGCAGATCGCCCGGCCCGAGCGCGTTTAGCCGGCGCACCTCAAGAGGGTCGAGCGCCAGGTCACGCGCGATGGCGTCGAGTGTACCGTCCATCACCCAGCTGGTGATCGCCATCGGGGCGCGCATAGGTCCGTTGCCGCATTTGTTGGTCAGGACGACCTGCACGTCGAAGGCGTAATCGGCAATCTTGTAGGGACCCGTCAGGATCATGGCGACGACCCGCGCCATGTAATTGGCGGGATAAAAGCAATAGGCGCCGAAATCCTCGACCAGGTCCAGCTCAAGCCCCAGGATACGCCCGTCGGCGCGCACCGCCGCGCGGGTGATGCATTGCGTTTCGCGGGCATGGCTGGCGGCGGTCAGGTTCTCCAGCCGATCTTCGCGCCAGCGTACCGCGCGGCCCAGATGACGCGAAAGGGCGGCGACGACCAGCTCTTCCCGGTATAGCGCGATCTTCTGACCGAAGGCGCCGCCGATATCGGGGCTGATCACGGTGACCTGCGATTCCGACAGGTTCAGCCGCGCGGCGATCTGGCCGCGCATCGGATGCGGCGCCTGGGTGCCGATGTGCATCGTCAGATGCGCGCGTCCCGGGTCCCAATCCGCCAGACACCCCCGCGTTTCCAGCGGGGCATGGGTGTGGCGGTGCAACCCGAAACGGCATTCGATCACGCGATGCGCCTCGGCGCGGCGCGCTTCGACATCGCCCGCGGCGAAACTTTGGTGCGACACCAGATTATCCGGCAGCGTCTCATCGACACGCGGCGCCCCCGGCACCAGCGCGGCCGCCGCCCCGGCCACGCAATCCAGCGCCTCGTAGCTGACCTCCACCAGCTCCGCCGCATCCTCGGCCAGATAGCGGTCACGGGCGACGACGACCGCCACCAGATCGCCGTGAAACCGCACCCGATCCAGCGGCAGGGCCGTCATTTCGACCGGGTGCAGCCCCTCGATCGGCGGTGCCAGACGCAACGGCGTTGTCCATTGCACCAGATCGCGCCCGGTGAAGACACCGACCACCCCCGGCAGCGCGCGCGCCGCGGCGGCGTCGATCTCCAGGATGCGCGCATGGGCATGGGGCGAGCGCACGAAGCAGACATGCAAGGCGCCGGGATGCGCGATGTCGTCCAGATAACGCCCGGTTCCGGTCAGAAACCGGCGGTCCTCGCGGCGCGGCAGCGGCTTGCCGATCTGGTCGAACTCTTGCGGGGCGCTCATGCGCGCTCTCCCCGGCGCAGGACCGCCGCGGCCTTGAGCACGGCGGCGACAATATTCTGATACCCGGTGCACCGGCAGAGATTGCCCGACAGCACATCGCGCACCTCGGCCTCGCTGGGGTCGGGATTGTCGCGCAGATAGGTATCGAAGGTCATGATGATCCCTGCGGTGCAAAATCCGCATTGCAGGCCGTGTTCTTCGTGCAGCGCCTGCTGCAGGGCAGACATCGTGCCGTCCGATCCGGCGATGCCCTCGATCGTGGTCAGCTCATGGCCTTCCATCTGGACGGCGAAGGTCAGGCAGGCGCGCGCGGGCCGCCCGTCGATCAGGACGGTACAGGCCCCGCAGACGCCATGCTCGCACCCGACATGCGTTCCGGTGAGCAACAGCTCCTCGCGCAGCGCATCCGACAGCAGCTTGCGCGGCGGCACGCGCAGCTCATGGGTCTGCCCGTTGACGACCAGCGAGATGTCGACCGCGCCGCTCATGCCGCCAGCTCCTCCGGTGCGGCCGCGCCGCGCAAGGCGCGGGCGATCAGATCGCGCAGCAGATCGCGGCGAAAGGCGGCGGGCGCCTGCGGGGTGTCGTCCACCGCGATGGCGCACGCGCCTTCCTGCGCCAGCCGATCGGCGGTGGCGTCATCCATGCGCTGACCGAGGGCGGCAGCCTCCTGCGCGGACAGGCGCATCGGCACGGGCCCCACCCCGCCCACGCCCAGACGCAGCATATCGCACCGCCCGTCGTCATCGCAGCGCAGCGATACGGCGACGCTGGCCAGCGCGAAATCGCCGTGCCTGCGGCTGAACAGCTCGAACCCCGCGCGATCCGCCGGGGCGGCGCGCGGAAAACGCAGCGCCGTGAGGATCTCGCCCTCGTCCAGATCGACGGTCATCGCGGATTGGATGAAATCGCGAACGGCCACCCGGCGCGTCCCCCGCGCCGAGCTCAGCACCACCTCAGCGTCGAGTGTCAGCGCGACCAGCGGCAGTTGCGCGGCCGGATCGGCATGGATCACGCTGCCGCCAAGGGTGCCGCGCTGACGGATCGCGTAATGACCGATGGTGGCCGCGGCGCACGCCAGCAAGGGCAGCGCGCTTCGGATTTCCGCCGCCCCCGCCAGCCGGTGGTGACGTGTCATGGCGCCGATTTCGACCACCGCACCGTCGTCACGGATGTAGTCGAGTTCGAGCAGGTCGTTCAGATCCACCAGATGCTCGGGCCGTGCGAGCCGCATGTTCAGCATCGGACCCAGGCTCTGACCGCCGGCCAGCGGCGCGGCAGTCGGACCCAGCCGCGCCATCAGCTCCAGCGTCTCCTGCAAGCTGCCGGGGCGGTGATACGTGAAGGGGGCAGGTTTCATCGAAACGCTCCGTCACCAGATCAGGGTCTGGCCGCTGTCCCGGTCGAAGACATGCAGCCTGCTGACATCCACCGACAGCGCGACGTCGTCGCCCATGCGGTGATCGAGATCCTTGCTGACGCGGAAATAGAGATCCTCGCCATAAAAATCGAAGCCGAGAAACTGATCCGATCCGACCGGCAGCACCGAATTCACCTTGCCGCGGATGACCGACCCTTCGCCGCCGCCGACGGTTTCGTCCACGTCTTCGGCCCGAATGCCGAGCCGGACCGGGCGCCCGTGGCTGTCGCTCAGTTTTTGCGCGGTGGTCGGATTGAACCGCAGGCTCAGATCGCCCTTGACGAAACGCACCTCCTGCGCGGCGGAGACCTGGATTTCGCCATCCAGGTAGTTGATCGGCGGGCTGCCCAGGAAGGACGCGACGAAGGTGTTGCGCGGGCGCTCGTAGATGTCGGCGGGGCTGCCGATCTGCTGCACCACCCCGTCGCGCATCACCACGATGCGATCGGCAAGCGTCAGCGCCTCGGCCTGATCGTGGGTGACATAGACAAAGGTGGTCTGCATCGCCTGATGCAACTCCTTGATCTCGGCGCGCATGGAAATGCGCAGCGCGGCGTCCAGGTTCGACAGCGGCTCATCCATCAGGAACACCGACGGCTGGCGCACCATCGCGCGCCCCAGCGCGACGCGCTGGCGCTGACCGCCCGACAGCTGCGACGGGCGCCGGTCGAGCAGATGCGTGATTTCCAGTTTTTCGGCGGCGTCGCGCACGCGGCGGTCGATGTCTTCGCGCGGCTCGCGGCGCATTTGCAGCCCGAAGGCGATGTTGTCATAGACGGATTTATGCGGATAAAGCGCGTAGCTCTGGAACACCATCGCCACGTCGCGCTTGTGCGGGGGCGTGTAGTTGACCAGCTGATCGTCGAACAGCAGCCTGCCGCCGCTGACGTCCTCCAGCCCGGCGATCATGTTTAGGGTCGTGGATTTGCCACAGCCCGAGGGCCCCAGTAGGACCAGGAATTCCTTGTCCTGGATGTCGAGGTTCAGGTCCGCGACGGCGTGAAAGCCATTTGCGTATTTCTTCTCGACGCTTTCGAAACGGATGCGTGCCACAGGTATTCCTTTCCTAGCCTTTCACCGCGCCGGCCGTCAGGCCGGAGACGATGTAGCGCTCGAAGATCACCGCCACGATGACGGGCGGTATGATGGCCAGAACGCCGGCCGCGTTGATGAATGAAAAGCTGATGGTGAAATCCGAGGTGAAGGCCGCCAGAATGATCGGCAGCGTCTGCGAGGCCTCGGTCTGGGTGAACATCAGCGCCAGCAGGAACTCGTTCCAGCTGGTGAGAAAGGTGAACAGCACCACCGCCACCAGCGAGGGCAGCGACAGCGGCAGGAACACCCGGACCAGCGCCTGAAAGCGCGAACAGCCATCGACGCGCGCGGCCTTGTCCAGCTCATCGGGCAGCCCCTCGAAATAGCCCACGAGGATGAAGACCGAAAACGGCACCGTGACCGCCAGATAGGTCAGCACAAGCGATCCGATGCTGTCGAGCATCCCCAGGTTGCGGATCACCAGGAAGAACGGCACCACCAGCGCGATGTCGGGGATCACCCGCGTGATCAGAATGAAATAGATCGAGGCGTCGCGCCCGTAAAAACGGATCTTGGCCAGCGCATAGGCGGCGGGCACCCCCACCAGCAGGTTCAGGATCACCACCAGCGTGGCCACCAGGAAACTGTTCCACATGGCGGGCAGCAGATTGCCCGCCGTGGAGGGGATGAAGCCGCCCGAGGCGGGGTCCTGCCCGCTGCGCGTTTCATAGGTGACGGGGGCTTTTTCGGTCGCGCCGAAAATCGCCTCGAAATTCTGGATTGTCGGGTCGTCGGGAATCCAGTGGGGCGGGACGGAAACGATCTCCGCCTCGGTCTGGAACGACGACGACACAAGCCAGGTGACCGGGGCCAGCACATAGATCGCCAGCACCAGCGCGCCCAGCAGGATCACCGCGTTCTGCGCGACCTTGGAAAGCGTCCGGCGGCGGCGATAGTCGATTGTCGGCGCGGGTGAGGTGCGGTTGTCGGACATCGTCAAATCCTCCGGCCCAGAGTTCTGATGAAGGTGTAGGACAGTCCGAAGGTGACCAGCGCCAGCACATAGGACATGGCCGCGCCGCTGCCGAACGACAGGTTGCGGAAGGTTTCCACGTAGATCTCCCACGACAGGACATGGCTGGCATCGCCCGGCCCGCCCTCGGTCAGGATGAAGAACAGGTCGAAATGACGGATCGCCATCATCGTCTCGTAGATCATCACCAGCATGAATCCCGGCTTCATCGCGGGCAGGGTCACATGGACGAACCGCTGCCAGACCGTGGCGCCATCCACGCGCGCCGCCTGATACAGATCGGAGGGGATGGATTTCAGCGACACCAGCAGCAGGATCGTGGCCAGCGGCACCTCCTTCCAGACGAAGGCGTTGGCGATCAGAAAGATCGTCTTGTCCTGATCGCCCAGCCAGATCATGTATTTGTCAATGAAATCCATCTGGTAGAGGACGCCGTTCAATGCGCCGTAACCGGAATCGTAGATCCATTTCCACATCAGCGCATTGGCGACGTAAGGAATGGCCCAGGGCACCAGAAGAATGGTCGACAGAACCCTGCGGCCGCGGAAATCCTGATTCAGCAGCAGCGACACCAGAAGCGCGATCACCGCGATGGCCACAACGGAGACCACGGAAAAGGTGACGGTGCGCATCACCGAGGTCCAGAACAGGCTATCTGACAGCAGGTCGGTGTAGTTTTCGAACCAGACGAAGGGGGTGCGGTTTGGCCGGGTGAGCTTGATGCGGAAAAAACTGAGGTAGAGCGAATAGAAGATCGGAAACACCGCGACCCCCATCAGCACCGCCATGACCGGCGCAAGAAAAAGCGCCGCGCTGCGATCCTCGTAGCCAAGGCGGGGCCGTCCGCCTGCCGCGGTCGAATGTGCAACCTCTGTCACGGAATGATCCTGTTTTGCTGGTTTGGCAGTAAATGCCTGTCCGGGGCCGCAATGCTTTGAATGCGGGGCCGCAGGTGGGAGGTCCCTGCGCCCTGCCCCGGACAGATCCGACTAGGTCAGTAGCTGTCCTTGAGCTCGTCCCACAGCTCTCCGGACTTTGTCAGCGCCGATTTCGCATCGGTATTGCCAAGGATGGCCGATTGCCAGGCCGAGCCGTTGGTCTCGTTCCATTCACCGAACCAGGGCGTTATCACATCCTTTTTCATCGCCATCGCCTGCTGCGCCTTGATCACCTCGACGTCGCCGTATTTGTCGTAGGCGGCGCGGACGTCGGGATCATCGAACAGCGGCTTGACGCCGAATCCCGCGCCGATGTCCAGAAACAGCAGCTTCTGAAACTTGTATTCGCCATCCGCCTTGCCGCCGAACCATTCGATCAGCTTTGCGGTGTTTTCGGCGCGCTGCTTGTCCTGCGTCGATTGCGTCGCCATCCCGTGGAACCGCATCCAGCCGACGGTGTTGTGATCGCCGTCGGGGCCCTTGGGCATCAGGGCCTGTTTGACGTTGCCCGCGATCTGCGACTGCGCGGGATCGTTGAGCATACGGATGCGGTATTTCGCGACCATCGCGAAGGCGTGGTTGCCGGATGCGAATGCCTTCAGCCCCGAAAGCTCTCCGGTCTCGACGCAGGCGGGAGAGATGATGCCGTGCTTGTCCACCGCGTCCACGACCCATTGCAGCGCCTCGACCGCGCCGCCCTTGTCGTTCTGCATCACCGAACGGCCGTCTTCGCCGGTAAAGCGCCCGCCATGTGAGAAAACCAGCGTGGAGAGGAATTCAATCAGCCAGCTTTCCTGCGCCATAGCCAGCATCATCGGATATTCCGAAATGCCCTTCTGCTTCATCACCAGGGACTGGTCGACGACCTCTTGCCAGGTGGTGGGCGGCGCATCGAAGCCCGCTTCCTTCAGCTTGGCTTCATCATAGAAAAATCCCATGAAGTCGGTGTAATACGTCAATCCGTACTGGCGCCCGCCGTAGGTCATCGAATCGGTGACGAAGTCTTCGGCTTCGGCGTTGTAGGCGGTCAGGAAATCGAATTCGTCCACCGGGGCGATCCAGCCGGCCTCCGCCCATTCCGGCAGCCACGAATCCGACACCCACATCATGTCGAGCGGCGCCCCGCCGACGAATTTGGTGACCATCCCCTCGCGGTATTGCGCCCAGGGTGCGTTGCCGTAATCGACGGGGATTCCCGTTTCCTGGGTAAACGCGTTAAGGTGGCTTTGCACGGTGTCCACGGCCGCCGACCAGGCCTGCATGTTGATGGGTTGTGCCGCCGCCGCGGACGACATGCGCGCGGGCGCCGCCAGCGCCAACGCGCCAGCCGCCGAGGATGTGCGCAGGAAGTCTCTGCGATGAAGGCGCGATTTGATTAAGCGTGACATGTTCCAGTCCTCTTTTGATCTGTTCCACCCCGCCGCGCTCTCGATCGTCGCGTGCGGGGCTACCATCCCTGCGGAAAGTCGCATGACCTTCCTGAGGTCAGCCTACTGTCAGAAAATTAAGTCGTCAATTGACGACTTATAAATCTCCACCGAGACAAGGATCGCGCGCTCATCGCCCTGTGTAGCACGGTTTAATCGGCCAAAATTTCGGAATATGCGTCGATCATCGGGCCAAGCCCGGCCAGGAACATCCGCACGTTCATCGCGACGATGCGTTCTTCGGGGACGCTGCGGCTGGCTTTGTAGATGTGCCTGCGAATCGCGAAATGAGACATCGACCCGTGCAGGGTCCAGGCCATTTCCCGCACCACATCCCTGTCATCCGGCAGCGTCACGCCCAGCTCGAACGCGGCCTCCTGCATCAGAACCTCGAGCAGCTGGGTCACGATGCTCGCGATATAATCGGGCGCCATGGACCCGTCGGAAAGCGAGGCATAAAGGAACAGCCGCAGCCATTTCTGCGTCAGCGTGGTTTGTAGATAATCCTCGTAGAAATCACGAAACCTCTGCTCCACAGGGCGGCTTCGATCTTGCAGATCGACAAACCAGTTCCCTTTGAACGCGCCCAGGATTTCCTGCCTGTAGACCTCGGCGACGAGATCCTCCTTGGTCGGGAAAAAGCGATACAACAGCCTTTGCGATATGCCACAGGCATCGGCCAGGCGACGCGTCTGACCCGTCAGCCCGTTTTCCGCGAAGAAGTCCGACGCCGTCGCGAGGATCTGGGCCCTGCGCTCGGCGTGCGGCAGCCGCGCGCCCGCCGGGGGCGGCGCCTGCTTCTTCGGTTTGCCCATGGGACGGGCCTGGTGTCGCAATGCGTCGGATTTCGCTTTCACTTGAACCCCCGGTTGATGAGCACCTGCAATACCCCACGCCCCCTGCCCGGCCAAGCCACGACCGGACAAGCCACGACTAAAGCGGCAATTCATCCTGCCAGTTTTGTCATCACTTGAATACTTATACGTTGCGCCACACCGCGTCACCGGGCTAGCCTACCGCAAGCTACGTCAAAACATCCACAGGCGGGAGAACCTTCTGATGATTTACGAACACCGCACCTATCGCATCACCCCGGGCAAGGCAGCCGAGTTTCTGAAACTCTATCAAGCCGACGGGCTGCACATCATCACCAGATACGCGACGCTGATCGGATGCTGGACCACCGACAGCGGAACCTTGAACTCGGTCGTGTTCCTGTGGGGCTACAACGATTACGCACATCGCACCGAACAACGGGCCAAGCTGGCCGCAGACACCGAGTGGCAGGCCTTCGTGCCCAAGATCCTGCCCTATCTCGAGTATCAGGAAAGCATGTTTCTGCAACCGGCCGAATTTTCGCCCCTGGGCTAGGGACAAAGATGACCCCCTGCCGTTCTCTGCATCCGTGACGCCGCCGTAAGGAGCGTCCACGCCATCAGCACCATGAAAGCGGGCGGTGGATCGTATGGCCGCCTGCTGATATCACCGGCCTGAACAGGATGGAGCGAACGACCATGCCGAAAGGTGAATGTGAAGGTGCCGCCGCAGAGCTGCCGGGCAAGGCCGGAGGGCACAGGAGCATGCAGTCCCTGCACCACAGGTTGCTCGAGCTGACGCTTCAGGAAGAACCGCTGGAGGTGATCCTCGACGCGCTCGTTCAAGCGCTCAAATCATTCATCGGCCAAGATTTCGCCTGTTCGATCCTGCTCGCGGACGACCAGCGCAGGCATCTGCATCACGGTGCCGCGGTGGGCTTACCGGAATCCTATACACAAGCCGTAGATGGGATCGAGATCGCCCCCGGCGCGGGCTCCTGCGGGACGGCCGCTTTCCGTCGGGCGCCTGTCCATGTCGCCGACATCGCGCAAGACCCGCTATGGTCGGAGTTCAGGGATCTCGCCCTCCCCCTCGGGCTCCGGGCGTGCTGGTCCCACCCCATCATCGGCGGCAAGGGCGACATCCTCGGCACCTTTGCGATTTACAGCCCCCGCACCGGGCTTCCCTCGGCGCAGGACGAAAGCTTTCTCGAACTCGTTTCGCGCACCGCGGCCCTCGTTCTCGAACGCTATGGCGACCGAATTGCCCTGAACAACCAAAAGCGGCTTCTGGAAACGCTCAACCGGACGGGCGCCGGGGTCGCGGCGGAGCTTGACCTCGATGCGGTCGTGCAGATGGTGACGGACGCGGGGGTCGAGCTGACCGGCGCCCAGTTCGGCGCCTTTTTCTACAACGTCACAGATCCGGGCGGCGACAGCTACATGCTTTACACACTCTCGGGCGTCGAACCCTCGGCCTTTTCAAATTTCCCGATGCCGCGGAACACGGATGTCTTCGCCCCGACCTTCAGGGGCGACAGCATCGTGCGATCGGACGATATCACCGCCGATCCGCGCTACGGAAAGAACACGCCCTACAAGGGTATGCCGGAAGGCCACCTGCCGGTTCGCAGCTATCTTGCGGTGCCGGTCATCACGCGATCCGGCGAGGTCATCGGCGGCCTGTTCTTTGGCCATGCCGAGACCGGCCGCTTTTCCGAGCATCACGAGCAACTCATGGTGGGCATCGCCGGTCAGGCCGCCATCGCCATCGACAACGCCCGCCTCTACCAAGCCGCACAACGCGAGATCGAGGTGCGCCGCCTGGCCGAGGCCGAACTCCTCAAGACCCAGAGCGAGCTTGAAGTGGCGCGCGAACGGATCGAACTGGCATTGTCCGCCGGGGCGATCATAGGCACCTGGGTCTGGCATGTCCCCACCGACGTTTTCACCGCCGACGAGCGGTTCGCCCGAGCGTTCGGGATCGACCCCGAAGAGTGTCACGCCGGAATTTCCCTGTCCCAGGCCGCCGCCTCCATCCATCCGGACGACTGGAGCCGGGTCGAACAACAGATCGAAGCAACGATGCGTCAGGGCGGCGACTATCGGTCGGAATACAGGGTCCGACACGCCGACGGCATCTATCGCTGGCTTGAGGCGAGCGGTCATTGCGAACTCGACGCCGAGGGGAACGCGGTTCGCTTCCCGGGCGTTCTCATCGATGTCGAACAGCGCCGCCGGATCGAGACCGATCTCAAACGTCGCGAGGCCGACCTCGCGCTCCTGCTCGACGCGACCGCCGACGGGTTCTATGCCGTGGACACCCAAGGCCGGACCACTCGCTGCAACGCGTCGTTCTTGCGGATGCTGGGCTTTGATTCCGAAGATGACGTTGTCGGCAAAGCGCTTCATGAGCTCATCCACCATTCCCGCCCCGACGGAAGCCATTACCCGCACGAGGATTGCCCGATCTACCGCGTGGCCCGGACCGGCGAGACGGCGCATGTGGATGATGAGCTCTTCTTTCGCACCGACGGCACCTCGTTTCCGGCGGAATACTGGGTGCGCCCGGTTGTCTGGCAGGGTGAATTGCAAGGCGCGGTCTGCACCATCGTCGACATCAGCGAACGCAAGCGCAGCGAGGAGTCCCGCCAGCTTCTGCTGCGGGAGCTCAATCACCGGGTTAAGAATCTGTTCTCGATCACGGCGGGAATGATCCAGATGACAGCCCGCCACGTCAAAGACGTGGACGAAATGGCGGCATCGCTGCGCGGCAGGATAATGTCTCTCGCACGCGCGCATGAGCTGATCACCGCGTCGATCACGACCCGTCAAGACACCGTGGCGCCGACCCGGCTCGACCAGCTCATCGAGGCGGTGATGGACCCGCATGTCGGCAACCGGCGGGGCGCGCTGCGCCAGAGCGGGCCAAAGGTCGAAATCGGTCCGACCGCGACCACCAGCCTGGCGCTGATCCTGCATGAACTCGCCACCAACGCGGCCAAATATGGCGCGCTTTCCAACCCCGAGGGCGTGGTGACGCTGGATTGGACCTGTTCCGAGGCAGAGCTGGCCCTGACGTGGAAGGAATCCAATGGCCCGCGCGTGGAACAGACCCCGGGCCGGGGTGGTTTCGGAAGCCAGCTCGCGCGGCTCAGCGCGACGGGCCAGCTGGGCGGCGGCATCGAATTTGCATGGCATCCTGAGGGCGTTGAAATCCGGCTGACCGCAGCGGCTGACAGGCTTGGTCACTGACGCAGAAGAACGAGGTTCGAAATGATGTCTGGCCCGAAGGGGTTCCCGCAGGGAGCAAGGGTATTGATCGTCGAAGACGAGGCCTTCATCGCACTCGACATCGCCTATGGTGTCGAACAGGCGGGGGGCGTCCCCGTGGGACCGGCCACGACAGTCGCCGAAGCGCTGCGCCTTATCGAGGCCGCGCGCCCCGACAGCGCCATCGTCGACGTCGATCTGCCGGACGGCTCCATCGAGCCCGTCCTGAGGGCATTGCGCCCAAGCGTGCCGGTCGTCGTGCACACGGGCGTCGGATTGCCCGAGGCGTTAAGCCAAGCCTATCCCGATATAGAGGTCTTCAGGAAACCGACATAGCCTTCCACGCTGACGGCCCGGCTTTACCCGGACGGCAGCCAGAGGTCTTGAGCAAGCGCGCGATCAACCGACCCAAGGCTTCACAGTGAATCGCCTCTTCCCCTCCATGCCGGGCGGCGGGCGCGAAGATGACAGACAACCGCGCGATCCGGTCGATCTTCCATCGGGCTTTCACTGCAGGCGCCCCCATCGCGCCTTACGTTTCGGATATGCGAAGACGATCAGAGTCGACAACGGCAGCGAATACATTTCGCGCGAGTCGGATCTTTGGGCTTCCGCCACGACGTCACGCTGGACTTCTCACGGCCCGGAAGGACATCGGATAACGGGTTCATCGAGGCATTCAACAGCGAGCCGCGGGCGGAATGCTTGAATGCCCATTGATTCTCATGAGCCTTGTGGATGCCCGCGAAAAGCTGGAGGATTGACGGGCTCGTCCCGAGGTCAGATTGTAGTAGACCTGCCAATCTGACTTATTTCCGAGCGACATAGGGCTGAGTTTCATGGGTCAGCTGCCACGCCCCGCTTGGGGACGACGAACAGCGGCGGCCATGAACCAGTCTTGTGCTGCAGAGATCGTTCATTTATGAACTTGTGACATATCCAGGCTATCTATTGGTGGCGGTGTTGAAGGCCCGCAGATGTCCTCAGAGTGGAGTGAGGTCCCTCTCTGGTTTGGCCTGCACACGCGGGTTGGTGGCTACTTCATCATCCGAAGTGACGAAAACCTCTTGAACTCCTAATTTCACCCTTGCTTGCGAGCGCAGCATTTAGTACCGTTCAATACTGAGCGACGTGGAACCTTCTCATCATCACCTTTGCATCCGACAAGGCGCCCCCAGGCAGGCCTTGTGCGGTAGCCTGAGGAAATCCCAAAATGACAAGCAAGCGCACCAAGCTGCAGGAAGACACGCATTTTCGCGTGCTTCGTCTCCTGCAAGAAAACCCAGAGATGTCCCAGCGAGAGCTGGCGGAAGCGGTCGGCGTCAGTGTCGGCGGGATACACTACGTACTGAACGCCCTAATTGACAAGGGGCTGGTGAAATTGGGGAATTTTACGGCGGCGGATGATAAGCGGCGTTATGCCTATCTTCTGACGCCCCAAGGTATCGCGCGGAAGGCAGCGCTGACGCGATCGTTTTTGGTTCGGAAGATGGAAGAGTACGAGGCGCTGAGGGAAGAAATCGAGGCTCTCAGGGAGGAGATCGACGACGACTTTCTCAATGTCGACAACATGGTCATAAAATCCTGATGAATGCCCTACTTTGTTCGGCGCAGTAACTTTACAGCCTTAGGGAAAGAATGATGACAAATATGAAGCGCGAAAAACCAAAACGTGTTTTGATAACCGGTGGCACAGGATCCTTTGGGAAGACCATGCTGCGGGATCTTCTTGATGACGGCATCGAAGAAGTCCGGATAATTTCCCGCGACGAGGAAAAACAGGACGCGCTCAGAAACGATCTGCGTGATGACCGGGTCCGCTATTACATCGGAGATGTGCGGGATCGTGGTGCCGTTGATCGTGCTGTGCAGGGTGTGGATGCCATTTTTCACGCGGCCGCGCTGAAACAGGTCCCCAGCTGCGAGTTCTTCCCGCATGAGGCCGTACTAACAAATGTCATCGGATCGGAGAATGTCATTCGTTCGGCAATCGCCGCGAAGGTACAGAGCGTCGTGTGCCTTTCGACAGATAAGGCCGTATTCCCGGTTAACGCTATGGGGATGACAAAAGCGCTGATGGAAAAGACGGCTCAGGCCGCGGCGAGAACCCTGGGCCCGGATGGCGACACCATCATTTCGGCCGTTCGCTATGGCAACGTAATGTACTCGCGCGGATCGGCCATTCCACTTTTCGTGCGCCAGATCAAAACAGGCAAGCCGATTTCCATCACGGAACCGACCATGACGCGCTTCCTTATGCCGCTTCGGTATAGTGTAGCCCTGGTTCACCATGCTTTTCAGAACGCCAACCAGGGCGATCTGTTCATCAAGAAGGCCCCGGCATCTACGATTGCCGACTTGGTGACCGCCTTGAAGGAGCTGTTCGATGTTCCCGACCACCCTGTCGAGATGATCGGCTGGCGCCACGCCGAAAAGCTCTACGAGACCCTGGCCAGCGCGCAGGAACTCGGCAGCTCAGAGGATATGGGCGACTATTATAGGATCATCCTCGACATACGAGATCTGAACTACAAGCCCTACTTCTCTGAAGGCGAGACCGAGACGAAACAGAACGAAGATTACCACTCGCACAATACCGAGCAACTGAGTGTCGCCGATGTGAAAGAACTCCTACTGACCCTGCCCGAAGTCCAGACGGAACTGAACAACTGGAACGACGTGCAATGAAATTTGTCATCACCGGCGCAAAAGGGCTGATCGGATGGCATGCGCATGCGCGGCTGCATGCGGCTAATTGCACTGCGACGTTCAATGGGGAGCCGCCACCCTTCGATATCGTTGCACTCGACCATGTCGCTTTCGATGACGACGCGGCCCTGCAAGCCGCGGTTGATGGGGCGCAGGCCGTGCTTCATTTCGCTGGCGTCAACCGTGCATCTGACGATGTGGTCGAGGCGGCCAATCCTGCGATCGCATCCCGGTTGGCAGAGGCATGCAAGATCGCCGGGCATAAACCCCATATTATTTATGCAAACTCGACGCATGCCGCGAGCGACACGCCCTATGGGCGCTCGAAGCGCATTGCGGGCGAGGTGCTGTCACAAGTTGGAGGTGGATACACTGACATGGTGCTGCCGCATATTTTCGGTGAATGCGCGCGCCCTCGGTACAACAACGTCACAGCGACATTCATCGAAGCGGTGATCGCGGGCGAAACTCCAGATATCAACCCCGAAGGCCGTGTCGCATTGTTGCATGCGGGCGCAGTGGCAGAGGCGGCGCTGGACGCGGCCATCAATCGCACCACTGGCACCTTGCGGCCCGAGACGCATGACATTTCGGTGGCTGGCCTCTTCGCGCTCCTGCAGCAGTTCCATGCCAACTACCAGGCCAACATCTATCCGGATCTTGGCGATCCTTTCACGGTCGCCCTGTTCAACAGCTATCGCGCGGCCCTGTATCCGAGCGGATTTCCACGACCGCTGAAACTCAATACTGATGCCCGTGGCACATTGTTCGAAGCGGTCAAGGGCGGGGGCGGCGGCCAAACTTTCCTGTCGACCACCCAGCCCGGCATCACGCGCGGCGATCATTTCCACCTGAACAAGGTCGAACGCTTTCTCGTTGTCCAGGGCGAGGCGATGATCCGCATCCGCAAGGTGTTGAGCGATGATGTCTGGGAATATAGGGTTTCCGGCGATGCGCCAGCGCCGGTCGACATGCCGACGCTGCACACCCACTCGATCGAGAATACAGGTGACACCGAGCTTCTGACCTTGTTCTGGACTCATGATTTGTTCGATCCGGCCAACCCGGACACGTTTGCTGATAAGGTGCTAAAATGAAACGGCTCAAGGTGATGACCATTCTCGGCACGCGGCCCGAGATTATCCGTCTGTCCCGAGTCATGGCTCGGCTCGACGATTTCACCGATCATGTCATCGTGCATACCGGGCAGAATTGGGACTATGAGCTGAACGAGGTATTCTTTGAGGACCTCGGGGTGCGAAAGCCCGACCATTTCCTCGGCACGGGCGGCGGCACGCTGGGCGAGACGCTTGGAAAGATCCTGTCGGAAAGTGAGAAGGTGCTGGCCGAAGAGCGCCCTGATGCGGTTGTGGTTCTGGGTGACACCAACTCGGCGATTTCAGTGATCATGGCACGGCGGATGAAGATCCCGGTCTACCACATGGAAGCCGGCAACAGGTCCTTCGACCGCAACGTCCCCGAAGAGACCAATCGCAAGCTCGTGGATCACATCGCCGATTTCAACCTTGTCTATACGGAACACGCGCGGCGGCACCTGTTGTCGGAAGGCATCCAGCATCGCCGCATCTACCTGACTGGCTCGCCGATGCGCGAAGTTCTGGACCACTACCGCGAGCGGATCGACGCTTCAGATGTGCTATCGCGGCTTGAGCTGAATGACCTTGGCTATTTCATCGTCTCGCTGCACCGTGAAGAGAATGTCGACAGTGCCACGCGCCTGTCGGCGCTTGTGGATGCGCTCAACCGGATTGCCGCGCAGTTCGATATGCCCATCATTGTTTCGACCCATCCGCGCACCCGTAAGCGACTGGACGCGCTGAGCGATATGACTCTGGATGAGCGTGTACAATGGATGAAACCGTTCGGCTTTCATGACTATAACAAGCTTCAGATGCGTGCCTTCTGCGCGATTTCCGATAGCGGCACGATTGCTGAGGAAAGCTCCATGCTGGGCTTCCCGGCGATCACTCCGCGCGACGCGATCGAACGCCCGGAGGGGCTTGATGTCGGGTGTTTGATCATGACAGGGCTGAACCCTGACACGATCCTGGATGGGATCGCAGCAATTACCCGGGACTTCGCGGATCGTCAGGCGGCCGGCCAGTCGCACCCCGTCCCCACGGATTACTGCATCACCAATACCTCAGAGCGTGTCGTGAACCTTGTGCTCGGCACCGCACGGCTTTCTAACACATGGGATGGGATCAGAGCGCAAGTGATTGGTTGAGATGGTTGGTTTTGATTTTGCGCTTAAACGTCTTTTTGACATCGTCGTTGCCGCACTGGGTCTGGCCCTCCTGTGGCCGGTGATCGCAGTGACATGGTACATGGCCGGACGGGATACCGGCGCTAGCGGCTTTTTCTGCCAGCAAAGGGTGGGCCGTGGCGGAAAACTCTTCAAAGTGGTCAAGCTGCGCACCATGCGACCTGTCGCAGGCACGACTGTGACCCAAGCCGGTGACGTAAGGATCACAAGGTTAGGAGCGAAGCTGCGCCGCTACAAGCTGGATGAGCTGCCGCAGCTATGGAATGTCCTGATAGGCAATATGTCCTTCGTCGGTCCACGGCCAGATGTGCCGGGCTTCATGGATCAATTGCCCGGATCAGATCGCAAGATCCTGATGCTGCGACCGGGGATCACTGGTCCTGCTACGCTGAAGTATCGCAACGAGGAAGTGTTGTTGGCCGGCGTGGACGACCCGGAACGCTACAACGCCGAAGTGATCTGGCCCGACAAAGTTCGGATCAACCTCGAGTATCTGAACGATTGGAGCTTCAGGAAGGATATCGGCTACATTGTGAAGACGGTGTTGCGATGACCACTGGACAGCCCGACACCTTGCCCTTCACCCCGGTCGTCATCATTGGTGCCGGACGGTCGGGAACCAACGCGCTGCGAGATGCGCTGACGCGGCTGCCCGGTTTTGAGACTTGGCCCTGTGACGAGATCAACCCGGTCTGGCGGCACGGCAATCTAGACTGGCCGGATGATGAAATCCCGCCGGAGCGGGCCACGCCCGCCGCGCGTCAGTCGATCCGCAAGGCGTTCCGGCGGATCTGGTGGCAGCAGGGCACCCCTGATTTTGTCGTCGAAAAGACCTGCGCCAATGCGCTGCGCGTTCCCTTCGTCGATGCGGTTCTCCCCGAAGCGCGCTATATCCATATCGTGCGCAACGGGTTCGATATCGTCGCCTCCGCGAGCAAACGTTGGCGCGGCGAACTCGAGGTGCCGGGCCTTCCCTACTACTTGGCGAAGGCGCGCTATGCGCCGCTGTCCGACCTTCCGCGCTATGTTGTTTCGGCGCTAAAAAATCGCGTTGCGATCAAAATTGGCAGGCAGGAGCATTTCGATTCCTGGGGGCCGCGCTTTGCCGAACTCGAGACGCTGTCGGGGGCACCGCTTAATGAAATTGTCGCTCGGCAATGGGCGGCATGTGTTTCTGCGAGCGACAGTGCCTTCGCAAACATGGCTCCAGGGCGGGTCTTTCAGGTCCGCTACGAAGATTTTACTGCGGACCCGCAGGACAGCCTGACCAAGATCACGCGGTGGCTTGAGACCCCGCGCGAGCAGGAGACCCTGCGGGCCGCCGTATCCTCGGTCCGGGCCAGTTCGGTCGGCAAGGGACAGGCCGCCGCCGAGGCGTTGCCCAACACAATCAAATCCGTGCTTGAGCCCCCCATGCGGGCGCATGGATATCTGGATCAGGAGTAAACGGATGCGTATCTGGCTGTCTCGCCCCCATATGTCCGGCCATGAACAGGTCTATGTTTCCGAAGCCTTTGAAAGCAATTTCATTGCGCCCCTTGGCCCGCAACTCGACACGTTCGAAGCTTCGGTTTCCGATTATCTAGGCGGGGGCATGCACTGCGTCGGCCTGTCCTCGGGTTCGGCCGCACTACACCTGGCTCTGCGTCTTGTCGGCGTCGAGGCAGGCGATGAGGTCTGGATTTCTTCGATGACCTTTGCCGGTGGGATCTTCCCGGTGCTATACATGGGCGCGACGCCGGTCTTCTTCGATCTCGACCCTACGAGTTGGACGATCGACGTGGGGCTGCTTGGCGAGGCGCTGGCAAAGGCCGCGAAGGCCGGGAAACTGCCCAAGGCCATCGTGCCGACCGATCTCTATGGCCAGAGCGTTGATCTTGATCAGCTCGAAGTGCTTGCGGCCGAATACGGCGTTAAGCTGGTTGTGGATTCCGCCGAAAGCCTCGGTGCCGCCTATAGTGGCGGGCGCAAATGCGGCACGGGCGGGGAGGCGTCGATCCTGTCTTTCAACGGCAACAAGATCATTACGACGTCGGGCGGTGGTATGCTGGTCACCCGATCGAAGGAGATCGCCGACGGCGCCCGTTTCCTGTCGACGCAAGCCCGAGACCCGGCCCCGCATTACGAACATTCTAACTACGGCTACAACTACCGCCTTTCAAACGTCTGTGCCGCGATCGGGATCGGTCAGATGGAAGTGCTGGACAACCGTGTTGCGACTCGTCGTGCGATTAATAACAGATATCAGTGCGCATTGAATGTCCCAGGCATAAGCTTCATGCCGGAACCCGAGGGCTACTATTCATCGAAATGGCTGACGGCCATCTCCGTCGATCCGCAACAAGCGGGACTTACTCGCGAGGATATTCGAGAGATGTTGATGGAACATCAGATCGAAACCCGTCCACTTTGGAAACCTATGCACATGCAGCCACTGTTCGATGGCGCGACCTATGTTGGCGCGGGCGTTGATGAACACCTGTTCGAGACCGGGCTGTGTCTGCCGTCGGGCACCGACATGACCGAAGCGCAGCAGACCGAGGTCATCGAGCGTATCCTGAAGCTCCTCAAAAAAAAGCCTGACCGATGAAGCTACTGCTAACTCATCGTTTCTTCTGGCCGGATACCGCCCCCTATGCGTTGATACTGCGCGCGATCGGCGATGCCCTGGTCGAAGATGGGCACGACGTTCACGTTCTGTCCTCGATGCCATCATACCGGTCCGAAACGCACCCCGACGAGACCCCGCCACGAGAGACGCTTGGTGCGCTCCAAGTTCGGCGGATCCGAGTGTTCGGCAACGAGAAGCGAAACCCGCTTTGTCGGCTCGCCAACGTGGTTCTGTATTGCCGGGCCCTGTTCATAACCGTTCTGCGCCTGCGCCCCGACGTGGTTACCGCCTCTACGTTTCCGCCTGTCGTAGCCGCCTGGTCGGCCAGCTTGGCAGCGCAGATAGTTGGTGCACGGTTCGTCTATCACGTTCAGGACATCCACCCGGAATTGTCGCAGTTCAGCGGTGGTAGACTTGGCCGGGGACTGCCGCGTCGACTTCTACGCTGGCTCGACAACCAAACCCTGAGGCGCGCTGAAACCATCGTGACGCTATCCGAGGACATGGCCAAAACCCTGCGTGCGCGCGGGCTGGGGCCGCTAGCGATCGCGGTCATCAACAATCCCGCTCTCGAGACCGATGGCAAGACCATCGCGCCACCACCCGAGTTGGTCAAACAGGCGGGCACAATCCGAGTAATTTTCGCCGGCAACATAGGACGTTTTCAGAATCTGCCGCTTCTGGCCGAAGGCGTGGCGCAGTGTTTCGATGCCCACCCTGAGCTTGAACTGATGTTCCTTGGCGACGGCGAAGCACTGCCCGACCTCAAGGAACGATGGAGAATCCACCCACAGGTACGTTTTGCGCCTTTCCTTCCCTTTGCACAGGCCAGCGCCCTGATAGAGGAGGCTGATGTAGGGCTGGTGTCGCTGAACCCGAAAATTTACAAGGTCGCCTACCCGTCCAAGATCGCGACCTATCAGAATCTGGGCCTCAAAATCCTGGCGTTGGTCGAACCCGAAAGTCAGTTGGCGCGGGACCTAGAACGCCGCGGGGGAGGCGCCGTTCCCGCAGCCGCTACGCCGTCCGCCATAGCTGTGGCGCTTGAAAGGCTCATTGCCAAGCCGATGATGACCCCGAACAGTCAACACGATCAATGGGCATCGGCGTCTTGGGGGGCGATAGTCGATGTGCCGAGGAGCAACCGCCAATGACAACACCCCACCTGGGCGAGCAACCGTCCATCATCTTCCTCGGCGGTGTTTTCCTGCCGTCCCAGCGTAATGCGATCCTCAAGCATTCGCGCGGCGTCGTCCAGAACGCAGCCGATGCGCTGCAAAAGGCATTCCTGCGCGGCTTCGCAGTGCATGTCGGCGACAAGATCCAGCTGGTAAACCTGCCCTTCGTCGGAAGTTATCCCCGAATGTATGACACCATGTCCTTCCCGGCCTGTGAAGACTCGTTGTCGCCCGGGATCAAGGCCCGCGGCGAAGGGTTCCTGAACCTGCGCTTCATTCGCTTCTGGTCGCGGTTCGTGTCCGCCTTTCGCGGACTGCGCCGCGCCACCAAGGAACTTGAGGCACCGGTGGTGGTGGTCTATTCTGCGCATTTGCCGTTTCTCGCGGCGGCGCGGCTGACGCGAATCTTTCGACGTGATGTGTTTCTCTGCGCGATCCTGCCCGACCTGCCAGAGTTCATGGGCGTTGGTGGCCGCCTTTACACGGCATATAAGACGGTCGAGTCGTTTCTGTTCAGGAAGCTCGTCCGGGGGTTCGATTCATTGATCTTCCTCACCGACGCCATGGGCGAGCGCATCGGGATTCCCGTTGAAAAACGCATGGTGGTCGAAGGCATCTATGATCCGCAGGATGATCCGCCATCTACCGAGGCCGGAAACGCGGGCGACGACACGTTCACCATCCTGTACACTGGAACGCTCGCGGCGCGATATGGCATAGTCGATCTTCTGCAGGCTTTCGAGGACCTCGACGCCCCCGAGGCTCGGCTCTGGATCTGCGGCGACGGTGACACCCGTCCGGCGATCGAGTCGATGACCAAGCACGAACCGCGCCTGCAGTATTTCGGTCAAGTGCCCAGATCCCGCGCCCTGGAATTGCAGCGCGAGGCCAGCGTTTTGGTGAACCCGCGCCGCCCGGAAGGGGAATTCACGAAATATTCCTTCCCGTCAAAGACCATGGAATATCTTGCGTCTGGCAAGCAGGTGATCATGCACGAATTGCCTGGTATCCCACCGGAGTACCTGGAACACTTGACGATCCCCGCAACGTCCGACGCGATCGGATTGGCACAAGCCTTGCGCATAGTGTCTGCCCTGAGTCCGGACGAGCGCGCCACACGCGGCGCCCGGGCGCGGGCGTTCATTCTGGCCAGCAAGTCGCCCGAGGCGCAGGTGGCGCGAGTGCTTGAACATTGGACCCAATGGCGGAACGGCGAGTCGGCGCGAGGGACCGCCGGATGCCGGGCATGATCAACGCGCGCACCAAAACGTTGTTCGTCGCCGTGATCTCGGGACTCGCCGGGCGTGCCGTGGCGCTGCTCGCGCCGCTGCTGGTCATGGGGCCGATGCTGGATCACCTGGGTCCCACCTTGTTTGGCATCTGGCTGACCGCTGTGTCCCTGGCGGCGCTCGCGAACTTTCTCGATTTTGGTATTGGAAATGCCGCGTTGACCCGTCTCAGCGAGGCGTTCGGTCGGGGCGATTGGGATGGCGCACGGTCGCTCTTGGGGCAAGCCTATGTGCTTTTGGCCGGGCTTGCCGCCGGATTCATCGTCGTGACGATCGTGGGGACTGGGTTGATCGCCGTCGTTCTGCCTGACGTTTTCGAGTCGCAGGCGCAGGCGGCCGTCGTGGGGATCGTCCTGAGCGCCCTATTCCTGACCTTCGTAACCGGATTGCTGGTCAAAATGCTGCAAGCACGCCAAGCATATGTCCATGCCCAGCTGGTCCAGATCACTGGCCCGATCGCAGCCTTATTGGCCACTCTGTTTGCGATTTCGGAGGGGTTCGACCCAGTGATCGTGGTGCTGCATTACACTCTGGCGTCGCCCCTGACCCAGGCTGCGTGGAGCTTGGTCTATTTCGCTGCCCGTCCAGCGCAGAGACCCACCTTCGACAAGCTGGACCGGACGTCGATCCAAGCCTGGACAGGCATTGGCGGCGCATTCTTCGTGGTGTCGATCCTCACCGCCGTCGGAATGAACATGGATAACATGATCATCGCGGCCCGCGCCGGGGCAGAAGCCGTCACGAATTTCGGTGTTCCGGCACGGCTCGGCTTGTTGCTAATGCTGATCGTCTTCACGGTATTCATGCCGCTCTGGACTCTGTTCGGGAATGCGCTGGCACGGGGCGACCGCGCGTGGCTGTTGCACACCGCCATGAAAATGAGCGCGGGCGGCGCGCTTGGAGTGCTGATTGTCGGCCTAACCATGGTCATTCTGGCAGACCCAATCTTCCTGTTCTGGATGGGACGCAGTTTTCCGGATCAACAACTCGTGCTCATGGGGATGGTTGCATCGGCAACGGTGATCGCCCTCACATCACCGTTCAACATGATCCTGAACGCGGCCGGGATGGCCAGACAACAGATCCTTCCATGGGCCGGTTTCGTTGTCCTGTGCCTGGTGGCAAAAGTCCTTGTGGTGACACCCAAAACAACCTGGTGGGTTCCCTGGATCACAACTGCCGCCTACGCCATCTGCGTCACCCCGCGCATCCTACAGCTTGCCTTCCGGCGCGCGAAGCAGATACCGTTGCTGCCGCATGCGCTCGGATGACCCGCAGACGCTCCTTTGAAGTACCGTTGCTTTGCACAGGCCATCTTGCTGTAAACGGATGCGACAGAAAGTTGGAACCACGACATGATGGAAACGGGCCAACCTTGAGGCAGACAAACACATATCGGAGTATCCCCTTCTCCCCCAGCGTTTTCATGATCGCGCTGGTTGCCATGTTGGTGCCGTGGGCGACCTATGTTCAGTTGGCACCATTGACCACGCCCGTGACAGCGCTGGTTTTCACTATTGGTGCAGCTCAACTTTTCTTTGTGGCTGCCACGCAGAAGAAAAACGTCGACTCGAGCGTTTTCGTTTTCGCCACGTATATCGGGCTTTTGCTGCTTTCGCGATATTGGACCATCGACTTAGAGAACTGGTTCAACGCAGTCTTCTGGTGGTTTATCTGCTTTGTGAGCTTCGCGGGAACGCTCCGGTTTGTCAGGTCTCCCAACCACATCCGAATGATCGTATATTTCAGCCTTGCGGGCGCAGTTATTGCGGGCACAAAGCTTCAAGTGAACACAGATGATTGGGGAAATGTCCTTGCACGTCGGTCAGTCGCGGGACACAATCAGAACTTCACAGCCTATGCGCTTTCCGGCGTGATCCTGTTCTCGCTTGTCTCCTCGTCCCTTATACGTTTTCCGGCATGGTTTAGGCTGGTATTGCCGTCCACCATTCTTGCTATCCTGTATTTTCAGGTACAATTGGGTACAAGGGGTGCATTGATCTCAAGTGCAGCGGTCATTTCTTTACATGTCAGCCGCAATGTCGCACCGCGGTTACTCCTGCGCTTGATACCCGTAATGGCGTTATCCATATCGCTGTTAGTCGCGTTCGGTTTTCTAGAATTTCTCTTTGGCTACATGGACTCGTTTTTCGATCGGGGTACAGGTGATCTTTCGGGTCGCATTCTCATCTGGGGCGAAGCGCTTCTGTTCATTCAGCAGTCCCCGATTTTGGGTATTGGCCCCGGAAGCTTCCCATCAGTCAACTTCAGCGGGAGTGGCGCACACAACTTCTTTCTAATTATTTTGTTGGAAACAGGCATACTAGGCGGTGCCATCTTTACGATTTTCTTCGCGAAGTTCTTTCGCTTGTTCTTCGTGATGCACAATCGCAAACTAGGCGGCTATTTGATGGGAATCTTTAGCGCTTATTGGTTTCCACTGGTCAGCAGCGGCCACTGGGAGACCTCGCCGTTTTCCTGGATGGTCGTGGCGCTGTTCATCCGTTTCGCCTATATTTGCAAGACAAAAGATGGCAATCGGTACCTGCGCCCTTTCCTGCGCTGAACGTCTGCCGGGATCGGCCGATTATGGCGACTTCGCTTCACACTTGTGCCTCCAACAATCACTGTTGCAGCAGAACCGCGCCGAAATGCTCCCACCCTGAGCTGCCCCCTTGGGTCCCCCGTTCATAACGAGAGTCTGCGGGTTTGAGATTGGTAGTCTGGGCGGTCTTTCTGGGCAAGCGCGCCGGGCGCGGAGTCCTTAAATTGCTCAAGCGTCCAGCGCGCTTCGAGCGGCGTCTGGTTTCCCAAAGAAGAGTGCGGCCTGACGGCGTTGTAATCGTAGCGCCAGAGCGCCAGCTTGCGCCGGGCGTTGTCCAGAGTGTCGAAGATCTCCTCGTTCAAGAGCTCGTCGCGCAAGCTGCCATTGAACGACTCGATGAAGGCAGGCACAGGTTTTCCCGGCAGCAATCGTCGATCACCGCCAGAATGCGGAACTTGCGCGAGGCGCCGAAGCTGTCGGCCAGAAAGTCGAGCGACCAGCGGGCGAGATATAGCTGAAAGTTGGTGATGGCCCCTGAGGGGCGGCATATCATGGCGGTGTTCACGCGCCGTCAAATCTCTGGAGAGAAAGGGATATGCCACATGAGGAAGACTACCATCAGGCCATTGCCTGATCCATCGGGATTTTCGCCTGATCCGCTGACGGATATCCTGCGCTCCGGCGCGCGTCGCCTGATCGAGCAGGCCGTGGAAGCGGAGCTGGCCGCTCTGCTTGC
>NZ_JBRBUA010000121.1:0-4025 GCF_052826345.1 Brevirhabdus sp.
AGGAAGATCTGGCCGTCGGTGATCGAGATCACGTTGGTCGGGATGAAGGCCGACACGTCGCCGCCCTGGGTTTCGATGATCGGCAGCGCGGTCAGCGACCCTGCGCCGTGATCCTCGTTCAGCTTGGCCGAACGCTCCAGCAGACGGGAGTGCAGGTAGAACACGTCGCCGGGGTAGGCTTCGCGGCCGGGCGGGCGGCGCAGCAGCAGCGACATCTGGCGGTAGGATACGGCCTGCTTGGACAGGTCATCATAGACGATCAGCGCGTGACGGCCGTTGTCGCGGAAGAATTCCGCCATCGCGGTCGCGGCATAGGGCGCCAGGAACTGCATCGGCGCGGGGTCGGATGCGGTCGCGGCGACGACGATCGTGTATTTGATCGCGCCGGTCTCTTCCAGCTTCTTGACCAGCTGCGCCACGGTGGACCGCTTCTGGCCGATGGCGACATAGACGCAGTAAAGCTTTTTGCTTTCGTCGTCGCCCGCGGCCTCGTTGTAGGATTTCTGGTTCAGGATCGTGTCCAGCGCCACGGCGGTCTTGCCGGTCTGGCGGTCGCCGATGATCAGTTCCCGCTGGCCGCGGCCGATCGGGATCATGGCGTCGACGGATTTCAGGCCGGTCGCCATCGGCTCGTGCACCGATTTGCGCGGGATGATGCCCGGCGCCTTGACGTCGGCCACGCGGCGCTCGGTCGTTTCGATCGGGCCCTTGCCGTCCAGCGGGTTGCCCAGGCCATCGACAACGCGGCCCAGCAGGGCGTCACCCGCGGGCACGTCCACGATGGAATTGGTGCGCTTGACGACATCGCCTTCCTTGATGTCGCGGTCGGAGCCGAAGATCACGACGCCGACGTTGTCGGATTCGAGGTTCAGCGCCATGCCGCGGATGCCGCCCGGAAATTCGACCATCTCGCCGGCCTGGACATTGTCGAGGCCGTGGACGCGGGCGATGCCGTCGCCGACGCTCAGCACCCGGCCCACCTCGGCGACCTCTGCTTCCTGACCGAAGTTCTTGATCTGCTCCTTGAGGATGGCAGAAATTTCGGCTGCTTGGATACCCATTATCCGACCTCTTTCATTGCATTCTGCAAGTTGGAAAGCTTCGAGGCAATCGAGGTGTCGATCATCTTCGAGCCCACTTTTACGACAAGACCACCGATGAGGCTTTCATCCACGGCCAGATTGATCTTCACATCCTTGCCGAACGTCGCTTTCAACGTCGAGGCAAGCTTGTCCTGTTGCGCCTTGGTCAACGACTTGGCGGCGCGCACCTCTGCGGTGACCTCGCCCTTTTCGTCGGCGATGCGCGCGCGCAGTTCGCGCAGCAGCGCGGGCAGCACGAACAGCCGACGCTTGGATGCCATCAGCGCAAGGGTGTTGCGCATGGTCTCGCTCAGCTCCATGGCGCGGGCCACGGCGCTGACGCCTTCGCGCTGCTGGTCGCGCGTGTAGATCGGCGACTGGATCAGATCGCGGAAATCCGCGCTGTCGGCCAGCGCCGCTTCCAGCGCGGCGACGTCGCCTTCCAGCGCCGCGATGCCTTTGCCTTCCTTGGACAGTTCAAACACGGCCGCCGCATAGCGCGACGCAATTCCGGTCGAGATCGAAGCTGGTTCGGACACGTCCACCCTTTCGATTTGCTCAAGGCTCCGGAAAACGTGCCGAAGCACCCGGAGCCAGCGTTGCACACGCCAGTTCGGCGCAATCGGTAAAATCGGCGTGGGTGTAGCAGAGGAGTTTCAAGCCCGCAACCGCCTTGAAGGGCTGCGGGGCACCGTCCGATCCTTGTTTACACGCTTGTTGTACACGAATTGCAACCCTGCGACGCTTGGTCCCTGTCCCGCCCCCGTGCACGTCGCGCCCGGAGGGGCAGATGGGCCCGCCGCACGCCCGAATCCGCCGGGCCTGCCGGGTTGGGCGAAGACGCCGGAAAGACCCGCGTGAAACCGCATGGCGGCGCGGGAACTGGCATCGGCGTGGCGTCGTTTTCCCGCCTCAGACGGGTTTCGCCTCGGGGTGGGGCAGCGGGTCCAGCGCACGCAGCCGTTTCCGGCGCGAGGCGGCCGATTTCAGGCCGACGGGCTTGGGCATCTGCTTGCGCGCCTCCACCAGCAGCACGCCGCCCGCGCGCGATTGCGGCAGCGATTGCCCGATCCGCTCCATGAAGGGCCCCGCCCGCAGCCAGAACCGCGTCTCCGACGGCGGCGCGAACAGCGCGGCGACGTGGCGCTCGGGCGTCAGGCCCTGACGCTTCAGCAGCGCCTCGAGCTGGCCCAGACTGTAGGGACGGCCGAATCCGAACGGCGTCTTGTCGCGCCGCGCCCAAAGCCCGGCCCGGTTGGGCACCACGAAGATCGCCTTGCCCCCCGGCCCCAGCACGCGCCAGCACTCATCCAGCAGCGACACCGGGTCCTCGCTGGTTTCCAGCCCGTGGAGGACCACCAGCTTGTCGACCGACCCGGTTTCCAGCGGCCAATGCGTCTCATCGCACAGCACGCTGATATTGGGCATCCCCGCGGGCCATGCCATCACCCCCTGCGGGCCGGGCATCAGCCCGACGACCCGGCGCGCCTGTCTGAGATAGGGCCGCAGCAGCGGCACCGCAAAGCCGAAGCCCGCCACCGTCTGATTCTGCGCCTCCGGCCAGAATGCCAGCAATTGCTGACGGATCACGCGCTGCGCCACCCGCCCGAGGCGGGTGCGATAGTAGAAATTGCGCAGATCGAGCACGTCCAGGTGCATTGCAACGGGTCCCGCGATGGGCAACACTTCGCGGCAACCTTACCGCAGCGCACAAGGAATTCCATGCCCCTAGAGATCGTGACCATCCCCTGCCGCAGTGACAACTACGCATTTCTGTTGCGCGAACCCACGACCGGAGAGATCGGCCTGATCGACGCGCCCGAAGCGGCCCCCATCCGCGCGGCGCTCAAGCAACGGGGGTGGGAGTTGCACAAGATCTTCGTCACGCATCACCACGACGACCACATCGCCGGTGTGGAGGAGCTGAGCGACAGCTTCGGCGCGCAGGTCATCGGGGCGCAGGCCGACACCCACCGCCTGCCGCCGCTCGATCACGCCGTGGCGGAGGGGGAAACCGTCCGTCTGGGCGATGAAACCGGCCATGTGATCGACGTGTCGGGCCATACCGTGGGCCATATCGCGTTCCATTTCCCCGACAGCGGCGCGGTTTTCACCGCCGACAGCCTGATGGCGCTGGGATGCGGCCGGGTCTTCGAAGGGACGCCCGAAATGATGTGGGGCAGCCTGAGCAAGCTGAAGGCCCTGCCGCGCGAAACGATCGTCTGCTCGGGCCATGAATACACCCAGTCCAACGCGAAATTCGCGCTGACGATTGAACCGGAGAATTCCGATCTTATCTCCCGTGCAGAAGCGGTGGCAGCCGCGCGCGCCGAAGGGCGGGCTACCGTGCCTTCCTCCCTCGCGGAGGAACTGGCGACGAACCCTTTCCTGCGCGCCGACCTGCCCGAGGTCAAATCGCTTCTGGGTATGGCAGACCAACCCGACGCCGCCGTCTTTGCAGAGATCAGACGGCGCAAGGACAACTTCTGACAGGGGGCCGCATCTCTCGGCAACCGCGCCGCGAAAGCGGACGATATCATTGCCGGATCGGGAGCCGGTTCTACGGGCCATCTTGCGGGCCGTTTTACGGGCCATGCCGGATTTTTCCGGCGCCCCCGGACGGGAGAAGTGAGACAGAATTGCGTCTCGTGAACGAAATTGAAGAAATACTTCTTGATACGCGCGGATTTTAACCGAACTCTTAAACTATGAGGCCACGGTTGATGCAGGCTTCGCGCTGCGTCGACCCCTGATAAAAAGGAGCACGCCAGTGCCATCGTTTTCGAACACATTGGAACAGGCCATCCACTCCGCGCTGGCAGAAGCAAACCAGCGGCGGCATGAGCTGGCCACCCTGGAACATCTGCTGCTGGCCCTGATCGATGAGGCGGAGGCCGCGAAGGTGATGCAGGCCTGCGGCGTGCAACTGGAACCGCTGCGCAA
>NZ_JBRBUA010000122.1:0-21806 GCF_052826345.1 Brevirhabdus sp.
ACGATGACGGCGACGCCGTTCGGGCCGTAGCCCTCGTAGCGGATTTCCTCATAGTTCTCGGCGTCGCCGGCCTGGGATTTCTTGATCGCGCGGTCGATCACGTCCTTCGGGACGGATTGCGACTTGGCCTCCTTCACGGCCAGGCGCAGACGCGGGTTCTTTTCGGGGTCGGGGTCGCCCATCTTGGCGGCGACGGTGATCTCCTTGGACAGCTTGGAAAACAGCTTTGAACGGATCGCATCCTGGCGACCCTTGCGATGCTGGATATTTGCCCATTTGGAATGACCGGCCATGGTGCCCTCTTCGATGATTGGAACGCGGCGCGGGGCCGACAGGTTGGGTGCGGGCGCGTGCCCGCCGTCGGCCTGTCTATAATCGGCGGATGCCGAGGGGGCAATCCCGTCTCAGAAGGGCCAGAACAGCGGGATCAGCGCCGAGGCGAGCAAACCGATGCTCAGGTTCAACGGGATGCCCGCGCGCATGAAATCGGTGAATCGGTAGCCGCCGGGCCCATAGACCAGCATGTTGGTCTGATAGCCGATCGGCGTGGCGAAGCTGGCCGAAGCCGCGATCATCACCGCTACCACCAGCGGGCGCGGCTCTATCCCCATGGAGGCCGCCAGACCGATCGCGATGGGGGTGATTACGACTGCGACCGCGTTGTTGGACACCAGCTCCGTCAACACCGAGGTCAGCAGATAGATCGCCCACACCACGAAAAAGGGCGGCAACCCGGTCAGAAGCGGCGCCAGCGCCTCCACGATCAGGCGCACCGCCCCCGATTCCTCCAGCGCCGCGCCGACCGCCAGCATGGCGAAGATCAACGCCAGCAGCCGACCGTCGACAAAGGAAAACGCCTCCTCCGCGTCGATGCAGCGCGCCAGCAGCACCACCGCCACCGCCACCACCGACAGCAGGAAGATCGGCGCCACCCCGAAGGCCGCCAGCACCACCACCCCCAGAAGCGCGGTGACCGCGATGGGCGCATGGCCGCGGCGATAGGCCTGCGCCGAAGGCTTGGCTATGTCGACGAGCCCCACGTCATGGGCCAGGCGCTGGATATCCTCGCCCGTGCCTTCGAGCAGCAGCGTGTCGCCGACGCGCACCACGACCTCGTCGAGCTGGCGCCCGATGTTCTGGTTGCGCCGGTGCACGGCCAATGGGTAGACCCCGTAGCGGCGGCGCAGGCGCAGCGCCCCGAGCGAGCGGCCGACCATGCGGCAACCCGGCGTGATCAGCACCTCGACCGTGGTGGTGCGCACCGAGGACAGCTTGTCCACGGGCCGGACGCTGGGGTTGGCCTGAAGCCCCATGAGCTCGGCCATCTCGGTGCGCAGAACGACACGGTCGCCCGGCTCCAGCACAACCGCGCTCATATCGCGGCGCAGCGAGGCGTCGCCGCGCAGCACGTCGATCAGGCGCACGCCCTCGCGCCGGAACAGATCCACCTCGGTCACGTTCTGGCCGATCAGATCGCTGTCTTCGGGCAGGGCCACTTCGGTGAAGAACTTCATCTTCGACTTGTCGGAGATCAGCGAGGCCAGCGAGTGACGCTCGGGCAGCAGGCGGGCGCCGAAGATCCACAGGTAGAACATGCCCCAGCCCACCAGGATCACGCCCAGCGGCGTCACCTCGAAAATCGAGAACGGCGCCAGCCCCTTGCTGCGCGCGACGCCGTCGACCAGCAGGTTCGTGGATGTGCCGATCAGCGTCAGCGTGCCGCCCAGAATCGCGCCATAGCTGAGCGGGATCAGCATCTTGGACGGCGACGCCTGCAAGGTCTTGGACAGCTGCATGAAGACCGGGATCATCACCACGACAACGGGCGTGTTCGAGACGATGGCGGACGCCACCACGACGAAGCCCATCAGCGCGCCCAGCGCCAGTTTCGGCCGGGTCTGCGCGTTACGCTCGGCCAGCTGGGTGAACCAGTCGAGCGCGCCGGTACGCACCAGCGCGCCCATCACGATGAACATCGAGGCAATCGTCCAGGGCGCGGGATTGGAGAGCACCGCGAGCGCGCGGTCGTAGGGCAGGATGCCAAGCACCAGCATCAGCGTGGCACCCGCGATCGCGATGACCTCGGCCGGGTATTTCTCGCGCAGGAACAGCACGAACATCACGGCGACCACCGCCATGGTCAGCGCCGCCATGCCGAAGGGGGTGAGCGAAAGGTTTATCATTACCGGGTCTTCATGTCGAAATGGCCAGCGCACATCATGCGCGCAGGGGTTGGCGCGGACAAGCGGCGTTTGCGCGGCCGCGCGCTGACGCCACGCCCGCCGCCCCCCTATCCGCGCCGCGCGTTTCGGTGTGGCCGGGCGCAGGGGCGCGGCTCAGGCGGCGCGTACAGGGGGCAGCTCAGGCGGCGGCACAACCCATGGCGATCAGGTCCGGCAAAGGGGTCAGGGCGCGGCCTGTTCCAGCAGCCCGCCCTGCCGGATCATGCGCACCGAGCGCGCAAGCCCGGTGCGGTCGTCGGTTTCCACGAACAGCCCCGACAAGGTCGCCTCGCCCGTCGCGGGAACGAAGCGCGCCTTGCCCATGCCGGTGATGAAGCGGCGCATCGGTTCTTCCTTGTCCATGCCGATGACGGAATCGTAATCGCCGCACATGCCCGCGTCGGATTGATGCGCCGTGCCGCGCGGCAGGATGCGCGCGTCAGCGGTGGGCACATGCGTATGCGTGCCCACCACCAGCGAAGCGCGCCCGTCGCACCAATGCCCCATCGCCATCTTTTCCGAGGTGGCCTCGCAGTGGAAATCGATCACGATCGCCTGCGCCAGCCCGCCCAGCGGATGCGCCTTGAGCACCTGCTCGACCGCCGAGAAGGGGTCGTCGAAGGGGCGTTTCATGAAGACCTGCCCCAGCGCCTGTGCGACCAGGACCTTGCGCCCGCCCGCCGCCTGGAAAAGCCGGTGCCCCCGTCCCGGGGCGCCCTTGGCGAAGTTCAGCGGCCGCAGGATGCGCGGTTCCTGATCGACGAAGGACAGCATGTCCTTCTGGTCGAAGGCGTGATCCCCCAGCGTCAGGCAATCGGCGCCCGCGTCGAGCAGCGTTTTGGCATGGGCGGGCGACAACCCTGCCCCGCCCGTCGCGTTTTCGGCGTTGACCGTGACGAAATCCAGGCGCCAGTCCTGTTTCAGGCGGGCGAGGTTCTGTGTCACGGCGGCGCGCCCCGCGCGCCCCATGACATCCCCGAGGAAAAGCAATCTCATGGATAAATCCGTAGGGTGCCGCGCGCCGATGCGCAAGGCTTCTGACGCGGGAGGGGGGCGCGGGGAAAGATGCCTCCGGCGGGGATATTTTTGCGACAATGAGGAACGGGCGCGGCGCGATCAGAAGCGGCGCACGCATGTCTCGGTGACGATCATGTCCAGCGGCTGGTCGGTCGGTTCCTGTGGCAGGGCGGTGTCGCTCAACTGTGCCTCGAAGGCGAAGCCTATCGCGGTGATGGACCCCGGGGCGTCGGCGCGCAGCAGCTCCAGCGTGCGGTCGTAAAATCCGCCGCCATAGCCCAGCCGGTTGCCCGCCGCGTCGAAAGCCACCAGCGGCACGATCACCACCTCGGGGCGCATGATGCGCGCGTCGGCCGGGGTCGCGGCGCCGAAGGTGCCCGCGCGCATCTCGGCCTCGGGGTGCCAGAGATGAAATTCCAGCGGCTGATGCGCGGCGAGGATGACGGGCACCCCCACCCGCGCGCCCGGAGCGTGATGCGCCCAGCGTGTCATCACCGGCAACGGGTCTGCTTCGGTCCGGATGGGCATGTAGCCCGCCAGCGCCCGCCCCCGGTGGGGGGCAAGCGCGCGCCACAACGCCGCGGCGGCCGCGGGCGCGAGGCCCGCATCGAACGCGGCCTTGCGCCGGGCGAAGGCGGCTTTTCGCGCGGCGCCCTTCGCGGCCCGCAGATCCGCGTCCTGCGCGTCGAGGAACGGGGTCGCGCCGGTCATAGCAGCAACATCACGGCGAGGCCGAGAAAGGCGAAGAACCCGGTCACATCCGTCACCGTGGTCACGAAGGCACCCGAGGCCAGCGCCGGATCGACCCCGATCTTTTCCAGCCCCAGCGGAATCAAAACCCCCGCCAGCGCCGCCACCACGAGGTTGAGGACCATCGCCGCCGCGATGACCACGCCCAGCATCGGCAGCCCGAACCACACGATGCCGACCACCGCCATGATACCCGCGAAGGCCGCGCCGTTGAGCAGCCCGGCGGTGGCCTCCCGCCGCACGACGCGCAGCGCATTCGACCCGGTCAGGTCGCGCGTGGCCAGCGCGCGCACCGCGACGGTCAGCGACTGCGTCCCCGCGTTGCCGCCCATCGAGGCCACGATCGGCATCAGCACCGCCAGCGCCACGATCTGGGTGATCGCGGCCTCGAACTGCGCGATGACCAACGAGGCCAGGATCGCGGTCATCAGGTTCACCATCAGCCAGGGAAAGCGCTGGCGCGCGATCTTGAGCGTGCGGTCCGACACGCTTTCGTCGCCGACACCGGCCAGCAGCATCATGTCCTCGCCCGCTTCGGCATCCAGCACAAGCATCGCGTCGTCGATGGTGATGACGCCGACCAGCCGATCCTCGTCGTCGACCACGGGGGCCGAAATCAGGTGATACTGGTTGAACATATAGGCCACCTCCTCCTCGGGGGTGGTGACCGATATGGTGCGGAAGCTTTCTTCGGTGATTTCGAGCAGCCGCGTCCGGCGCGCCGTGCCCAGAAGCTTGCCCAGCGTGACGTAGCCGGTGGGATGCATCCGCGGGTCCACCAGGATGATGTGGTAGAACTGATCCGGCAACTCGCGCGCGGCGCGCAGGTAGTCGATGGCATCGCCCACCGTCCAATGTTCGGGCGCGCGCACCACATTGGGCTGCATCAGGCGGCCGGCGGATTCCTCGGGGAAGCTCAGCGATTGCTCGACCGCGACCCGGTCGGCCTTTTCCAGCGCCTCGAGGATGGCGAACCGCTGCGGCTGGTCCAGATCCTCGATCAGATCGACGACGTCGTCGGATTCCAGCTCGCGCACCGCTTCGGCCAGGACCGAGGGGTCGAGCGTCGCGATGACCTCTTCGCGCAGGTTCTCGTCGAGTTCCGACAGGATTTCCCCGTCGATACCGTCGCCCCAGAGCGTGATCAGCCGCCGCCGTTCGCCCGCGCTGATCTGTTCGAGAAAGTCGGCGATATCGGCGGCGTGCAGCGGCTCCAGCAGCGCGGTCAGCGCGTCGCGGTCCGCGATCTCCACAGCCTCCAGTATCGCATCGCCGCGATGGCGATCGAGTTCGGTGTCGTCTTCTTCGGCGGTATCGACCGCCGTTTCCTGCTCGGCCATTCACAGCCCCCCTGTCGGCTTGCAAATATCCTAACCAAGCCGTTCGACAAGAGACAGCCCAACCGCCGACGCCACGACAGAAAGATTTACGCCGCCCGCGCGCGGCCCTATACCGGCGCGCGCATCGCAGCCGGGGCGCGCAGGGCGCATCATGAGGGGGCACCAATGGACAAGCAGCTTATCGTGGGCCAGACGCTCGGCTTTTCGGCGGATCCCTTCGCGGTGCCGCTGGCAGAGGCGGCACAGGTCGACACGCGCGGCGGCGTGCTGGTGGTCGACGGGCGGATCGCGCAGACCGGCCCGGCCGAGGACCTGCGCGCCGCGCATCCCGACGCGACGCTCACCGATTGCGGCGACAAGCTGTTGAGCGCGGGGTTCGTCGATGCGCATGTGCATTTCCCGCAGACCGCGATGATCGCCAGCTGGGGCAAGCGGCTGATCGACTGGCTGAACGATTACACCTTTCCCGAAGAGATGAAATTCGCCGATCCCGCCTACGCACAGGCCATCGCGGCGCGGTATTTCGACCTGGCGCTGTCGCATGGCACCACCAGCATGTGCAGCTATGCCACGATCCATCCCGCCAGCGTCGAGGCCTTTTTCACCGAGGCCCGCCAGCGCGGGATGCGGGCGCTGGCGGGCAAGACCTGCATGGATTGCAACGCCCCCGAGGCGCTGCGCGACACCGCGCAAAGCGCCTATGACCACAGCCGGACACTGCTGGAGCGCTGGCACGGGGTCGACCGGCTGTCCTATGTGATAACGCCCCGGTTTTCGCCCACGTCGTCGCCCGAACAGCTGTCGGCGCTGGGGGCGCTCTGGGCCGAGCATCCCGATTGCCTGATGCAGACGCATCTGTCCGAGCAGGTCGAGGAAATCGCCTGGGTCAACGGGCTGTTTCCGCAGGCGATGGATTATCTGGACACCTACGAACGCCACGGCCTGCTGGGGGCCAATGGCGTCTATGGCCACGCGATCCACCTGACCGACCGCGAAAAGGCACGGCTGCAGGAGGTCGGCGCGGCGCTGGTGCATTGCCCGACCTCGAACACCTTCATCGGATCGGGGCTGTTCGACATGGCCGGGCTGAAAGGCGCGGGCCACCGGGTGGGGCTGGCGACCGACACCGGCGGCGGGTCGTCGTTTTCGATGCTGCGCACGATGGCGGCGGCCTATGAGGTGGGCCAGCTGGCGGGCAACGCGTTGCACCCCGCGCAACTGTGGTGGCTGGCGACCGAAGGTTCCGCCGCCGCGCTGGGGCTGTCGGGCACCATCGGCGCGTTGCGCGTGGGCGCGGAAGCCGACCTGATCGCGATAGATCTGGCCTCGACCCCCGCCATAGCGCAACGTGCGGCGACGGCGGAAAATATCTGGGAGGCGCTCTTTCCCACCATCATGATGGGCGATGATCGCGCCATCGCCGGGGTCTGGATCGGCGGCACGCGCATCTGAGAGCAGCCCACCTGCCATGCGACGGGGCGCAAGGGCGCGGTCAACGCCACCGGATGGCGGACAGCGTCACCCGGGCCCGACGCCTAAGCCTTCATCAGCTTTGCGGCCAGACGGTTCTGGGCCTCTACCGCGCGGGGCAGATCCAGCGTCACCAGCTGCCCGTCGCGCACCACCTGCCGCCCCTCGACCAGCAGGTCGCGCACCTGCGTCGGCCCGGCCAGCAGCAGGGCGATCCGGTCCCAGCTGCCCGCGGCCGCGATGCCCGAGACATCCCAGATCGCCAGATCGGCGCGATAGCCTTCCTGCAGGCGGCCGCATTCGGCGCCGCGGCCCAGCACCTCGGCGCCGCCGCGCGTGGCGATTTCCAGCGCCTCGCGCGCGCTCATCGCATCGGCGCCGCGCACCACGCGCTGCAACAACATCGCCTGACGCGCCTCCGCCGCCAGGTTGCCCGCATCGTTCGAGGCCGATCCATCCACCCCAAGCCCGACCCGCACGCCCGCGTCGCGCATCGCGCGCACCGGGGCGATCCCCGATCCCAGACGGCAGTTGGAACAGGGGCAATGCGCCACGCCGGTGCGGGTGCGGGCGAACAGATCGACCTCGGCCCGGTCGAGCTTGACGCAATGCGCGTGCCACACGTCGACGCCGGTCCAGCCCAGATCCTCGGCGTATTGGCCGGGGCGGCAGCCGAATTTTTCCAGGCTGTAGGCGATATCTTCATCGTTTTCGGCCAGATGGGTGTGCAGCATCACCCCCTTGTCGCGCGCCAGCAGCGCCGCGTCGCGCATCAGCTCGCGGCTGACGGAAAAGGGTGAACAGGGCGCGACACCGACCCGGCACATCGCCCCCGGCGCCGCATCGTGGTGGCGGTCGATCACGCGGATGCAATCGTCCAGGATCGCGGCCTCGCGCTCCACCAGCGTGTCGGGCGGCAGGCCGCCCGCACTTGCGCCGATGGACATGGCGCCGCGCGTGGGGTGAAACCGCAGGCCGATCTGCGCCGCCGCCTCTATCGTGTCGTCAAGCCGCGCGCCGTTGGGAAACAGGTAGAGGTGATCCGACGACATCGTGCAGCCCGACAGCGCGAGCTCCGCCAGCCCGATCAGCGCCGATGTGCGCATCTCCTCGGGGCCGAAGCGGGCCCCGATCGGGTAAAGCGTCTTGAGCCAGCCGAACAGCAGCGCGTCCTGCCCGCCCGGCACCGCCCGGGTGAGCGTCTGGTAAAGGTGGTGATGGGTGTTCACCAGACCCGGCGTGACCAGCGCCCCTCTGGCCGAAATCACCTGTCCGCCCGCGCTGAGGCCGTGGCCCGTGCCGAGGCCGTGGCCGATGCGCGCGATCACGCCATCGCGCAGCAGGATATCGACCTCGTGCAATTCGCGCCTTGCATCATCCATCGTCACGACATGCGCGGCGTCCTTGATCAGGATCTCAGTCAAGCGCCGCCCCCGCCAGTTCCTCCAGCGCGGCGGCGTGCAACGTGGCATTGGCCGCCGCCAGCACGCGACCGCCGCCATGCGCCGGGCGGCCCTGCCAATCGGTGACGACCCCGCCCGCGGCCTCGATCACAGCGATCGGCGCGGCGATGTCGTAGGGCTGCAAACCGGCCTCGACCACGAGGTCGATCTGGCCCAACGCCAATAGCGCATAGGCGTAGCAATCCATGCCGTAGCGCGTCAGTCGGCATTGCCGGCCGAGCGCCCGGAACGCGGCCGCCTCGCGTTCGGTGCCGACTTCCGGGTAGGTAGAAAAGATCAGCGCCTGCGACAGATCCCGCGTGCCGCGCGTGCACAGATCGCCCCGGCCGTGCGGCCCCGCGAACCGCGCCCGCCCCAGACCTCCGCTGAAACGCTCACCGATATAGGGCTGGTCGATGACGCCGTAGATCGGACCCGTGGCGTCGGACACCGCGACCAGCACGCCCCAGGTCGGCGTACCCGACATGTACCCGCGCGTGCCGTCGATCGGGTCCAGCACCCAGGTCAGGCCCGAGGTGCCGGCGACAGGGGCAAATTCCTCGCCCAGGATCGCGTCCCGCGGGCGTGCCTCGGTCAGGATGTCGCGCATCGCGGTCTCCGCGGCGCGGTCCGCCTGCGTCACCGGATCGAACGCGCCCGCCGCTGCCGTCTGCGCCTCGGCACCATCGGCCGCCGCCAGCGTGTTCTGCGCCAGCTTGTTCTGCGCGGTCAGGCCCTTGGACCGGAACAATTTCAGCGTCGCGAGGCGCGCCGCGTCGGCCAGCCTGTCGGCGACCGCGATCAATTGCTGTGTTTCTGTCTGATCCACCTGCTGATCCACTTGCCTGCCCGCCGGTTGTTCGCCCTGCCCTTGGCGTAAGAGGCACAGGTCCGGGGGTCAAGCGGCAGCGGCGGGAGGGGGGCGCCGGGAAGGGGAACGGCGGCGGCAGGCGGGCCGGACATTGCCCGCCCCTGCCCGCGCCGCGCGTCCCCCTGGGCGTTTTACCTGAGCCTTTGATCCTGCGGCGTGATGATGCGATTCATTCTCAGGAATGAAAGGAAGCATTCTCGGCGGCCATCGACTTCGCACGCGGGTTCCAGCCCCTCGGCAGCCTCACACCCCACGAAGATCTCTGCAGGATCTGGACATCCGGGCCCGCAGATTCATCCTGAACCCGATCCACCGGATGCCGTGACGGCACGGTTAGGCGGCCGCGCTCAGCACCTTGGCGAGGTCGAACAGCCGCCGACGCTGGTTTTCGGGAATGGCATAGTAGGAGCGGATGAGTTCCAGCGCTTCCTTGTCGGCCAGGATATCGCTGGGCAGCGCGCTGTTGGCGGCCGCGCCATCCTTTTGATCCAAACCCTCGAAAAAGAACGCCACATTCACATCGAGCGTGTCGGCGATGTCCCACAGACGCGAGGCGCTGATGCGATTCATCCCGGTCTCGTATTTCTGGATCTGCTGGAATTTGATCCCGACCTTTTCGGCAAGCTGCTGCTGGGTCATGCCCAGCATCCACCGACGATGCCGCACACGTTTTCCGACGTGCACGTCTACTGGATGCTTCATCGCCACTTCTCCGTCCGTTAATTCGCGTTTTTATCAGCTTGAACGATAGCTCTTTTTCACCAACACAAACGTTACAAATCAGAAATCCGTCCGCTGTCCGGGCTAATTTTCTTTCGAATTGTCCTTTCTGACAAGCGATCCGAGGACGTTTAACCAAAAGTTGTTTTGCAAAACGAAATGACGTCCTTTCCGTTGTGCGCAACCTCTTCGCAAAATGCGAATTCACGCTTAGGGAGAACGGAATGTCATTTTTCCGGCCGCTCTCTGGCGAATCCCGGCGGGCGCCACTACGCTCCCCCGACCCGCGCGGAATCGAGCCTGGTCCGCGGCCGAAACGGAGGCTGGAATTGAGGCCAGAACGGGGACCAGAACGGAGGCCGACATGCAGGCATTGCAGGTAATTCGCCACGGCACGGCGCCCCGGCTCCTCGACATCCCCGTCCCGCAGCCCGGCGCGGGGCAGGTCAGCATCGACATCGCCGCCTGCGGCCTGAACTTTGCCGACCTGCTGATGGTCAGCGGCGACTATCAGGCCTGCCCGCCCGTGCCCTTCACCCTGGGGATGGAGGTCGCGGGAACCGTGCGCGCGACGGGGCCCGGCGTCTCGCACCCCCCGGTCGGCAGCCGCGTCGCGATCTATGCCGGGTCGGGAGGGCTGGCGCAGACGGGGGTTTTTCCTGCCGACGCCTGCATCCCCCTGCCCGCGACGATGGACATGGCCGATGCCGCGGGCTTTCAGATCGCCTATGGCACCAGCCACCTCGCGCTGCAAAAGGCCGGGCTGGCGCCGGGACAGACGCTGCTTGTGCTGGGCGCCGCAGGCGGCGTCGGCCTGACCGCGGTGGAGGTCGGCAAACTGATGGGCGCCCGCGTGATCGCCTGCGCGCGCGGCCCGGAAAAACTGGCCGTGGCCCGCGACGCGGGGGCCGACCACACGGTAGACTCCAGCTCGGAGGATATCCGCCGGCGCGTCAAGGATCTGGGCGGTGCCGATGTGGTTTACGATCCCGTCGGCGGCGAGCAGTTCAGTGCGGCCCTGCGGGCCTGCAATCGCGGCGCGCGGATGATCGTGATCGGCTTTGCCTCCGGCACTGTGCCGCAGGTGCCCGCCAACATCATCATGGTCAAGAATATCACCGTGCTCGGCTTCTACTGGGGCGGCTACCACGAGATCGACGCCGCCGCGAGGGCCGACAGCCTGGCGCAGCTGTTCGACTGGTATGCCGCGGGCAAATTGCATCCGCATGTCTCGCACCGGCTGCCGCTGGAGCGTGCGGCCGAGGCGCTGGAACTGCTGCGCGCGCGCAAATCGACCGGAAAGGTCGTCGTCACCATGTGCTGATTGCAAAGCATTTACCGAAAACATAGCAAAATGCGACGTCCGGCCGAGGGCGCCGGACTATTGCATCAAACCCGCCCCGAGAATGACGCTGCCTTCTTGAAATGCGGGGGGTTCTTTCCGATATTTAGGCGGAAGGCGGCTGAATCAATCAATACCGCCGAAAATGTGTTTCTGGAGGGTTGAGATGGCACAGTTTGACACGGTTCGCAGCACGGGCACCCATGCCGGTGCCGCGCGGATCGACGAGGGGCTTCGCGCCTATATGAACAAGGTCTATGCGACCATGGCGGTCGGCATGGCCGTCACCGGCGTCGTCGCCTATCTGGTCGGCACCAATGAGGCGATGATGCAGGCGATCTTCGGGTCGGGCCTGCGCTGGGTCGTCATGTTCGCCCCGCTGATCGTGGTCTTCGCCTTCGGCGCCGTGATCAACAAGCTGTCCGTTGCCGCCGCAACGGCGGTCTTCTACGGCTTCGCCGCGCTGATGGGCCTGTCGATCAGCTTCATCTTCGCCGTCTACACCGGCTTTTCGATCGCGCAGACCTTTCTGGTGACCTCGATCGCCTTCGCGGGGCTCAGCCTGTGGGGCTACACCACGAAAAAGGACATCTCGGGCTGGGGGTCGTTCCTGATCATGGGGGTGATCGGCCTGATCGTGGCGTCCATCGTCAACATCTTCCTAGCCTCGCCCGCGGTGATGTTCGCGATCTCGGCGCTGGGTGTGCTGATCTTTGCCGGGCTGACCGCCTATGACACGCAGAAGATCAAGACCACCTACCTGCAGATGGCGTCGCACGGCGATGCGGAATGGATCGGCAAGTCGGCGATCATGGGCGCGCTGACGCTCTACCTCGACTTCATCAACATGTTCATGTTCCTGCTGAGCTTCATGGGCAACCGCGAGTAAACGCGACAGCACCCACGACACCCGAAACGACGAAAAGGCCGGCCATTGCGTCGGCCTTTTTCATTCCGACAGGTCCGGCCCCGCAGGCCCGAGAGCGGCAAGACGGGAACCGGCGGGGGGTTTCGCGCATTGGCCGGGCATGACCCTTCTCAGCGCCCTGTTCGCCGCGGCCTTTGCCCTGACCCATATCTTCATCGGCAAGCTGCGGTTTCTCGAACGCACGCCCCGATCGCGGTGGCTGTCGGCCTCTGGCGGCGTGGCGGTGTCCTACATCTTTCTGCATGTGCTGCCCGAACTTGCCGCGCATCGGGACACCTTTGCCGAGGCACTGGGGCTGGGTGCCGGACGGGCCGAAACGGCCGTCTATGCCCTGGCGCTGGCGGGGCTCATCACCTTCTACGGGCTGGAGCGGTCGTTGAAGCGGTCGATCGCACCGCGGCCCGCGACGCCCCCCCGGTCGGGCGAAACCACCGAGGCGGCAGCGCTGCCTCCGGTCGGGGCCTTCTGGCTGCACATCGGCTCTTTCGCGCTGTACAACGCCATCATCGGCTATCTGCTGCTGCACCGGGAGACGCCGGGCCTGTGGTCGCTGGTGATCTATGGCGTGGCGATGGTGCTGCATTTCGTCACCAATGATTTCGGCCTGCGCGAGCATCACCGCCGCCGCTATGACCAGCTGGCGCGCTGGATCCTGGCGGGCGCGGTGCTGGCGGGCTGGGCGCTGGGGCTGGTGGGCGAGCTGCCCCCGATCGGCATCGGGCTGCTGTTCGCCTTTCTGGCCGGGGGCGTCGTGCTGAACGTGCTGAAGGAAGAGCTGCCCGAAGACCGGCAAAGCAGCTTTCTGCCCTTTCTGCTGGGCGCGGCGGGCTATTCGGTGCTGCTGGCGCTGTAGGGCGCCGGGCGACAGGCAAATGGCATAAAGGCAGACGGCAAAAGGGCCGCGCCATTCCCGCGCGGCCCTTTGCAAAGGCGATGACCCCCGGCCCCCGGGCCGGGCGGCAGGATCACTTGATATTTCCTTACGTGTATTAGACATGCATGCGCACGACGGGGTCGTATTTCTTGACCGCCATCTTTTCGGTCATCGTGCGGGCGTTCTTCTTGGTCACGTAGAAGTGGCCGGTGCCCGCCGACGAGTTCAGGCGGATTTTGATCGTGGTTGGCTTCGCCATTGGTCTCTCCAGTCAGCGAGGCACGCAGGGCGGCCCCGTAAAATGCTTGAAGCCCGCCTTTTAACGGGCGCAGGGCGCGAGTCAACCGCAAAACAGGGATGCCCCGGCCCTGCGGGCAGCAGGGTGTCAGAACGCGCGGACGGCCTGTAAGCCGGATTCTGTCCGGGGCGGCACGCCGCCCCTGGATGACCATTCATCTTGACCGCACATTGCTGCGCCGCCTCTGGCTGCCAACCCGGACCCCTGGGATAAAGCATCCCCGGGCAATGGCCCGCGGGGTCCCTATTTGGCATTGCTCCCGGTGGGGCTTGCCGTGCCGGTCCGGTTGCCCGTCCCGCGGTGGGCTCTTACCCCACCGTTTCACCCTTACCCCGGATCACCGGGGCGGTCTGTTTTCTGTGGCGCTGTCCCTCGGGTTGCCCCGGCCGGGCGTTACCCGGCACCGTTGCTTTATGGAGTCCGGACTTTCCTCGGACCCGCCGAAACGGACCCGCGGTCATCCAGCCATCCGCGCGCAGTCGCACCTATGCGCAGCGCGCGGCGCGGTCAACCGGGAACCGGCAGGACAGATCCCGCGCCAGCGCCAGGTCGCATGTATCGGGCGGCGGATCGTCGGCGCTGCGCAGCTGCGGGCGGAAGCGCGCGCGAAACGCCGCCAGCACTGCCCCCCGGTCCGCCCCCGCGTCATAGCCGAACGCGGCCAGCGCCGCGAAAAGCGCATCGGTATCGGCGGCGTTCAGGACAGGCCCGGGACCCGCGCGCCCGGCCCCCTGCGGCCAGACCGCCAGCCCGCGCAGCGCCAGCCTGCGCCAGTCGAACCGCGGGCCGGGATCGCATTTGCGCCCCGGCGCCAGATCGGAATGACCGATGACGCGCGGCGCGGCGATCCGCCATCTGCCGACGATGCCCTGCAGCAGGGCCTCCAGCGCGTCCATCTGGGGCGCGGCGAAGGGGGTGTCGCCCCGGTTGTCGAGCTCGATCCCGATGGAGCGGGAATTCAGATCCTCGGCATCGCCCCAGCGACCGGCCCCGGCGTGCCAGGCGCGCGCGCCCTCCTCGACCAGCTGATAGGTCAGCCCGTCGGCCCCGATCAGATAATGCGCGGAAACTTCGGCGTGCGGATCGCACAGCCGCTCCAGCGCCGCCGCGCAGCTGTCCATCGCCGTGTAATGGATGACCACCGTGTCGGGCACCGCCCCGCCCCGCCGGGGTCCGAAATTGCCCGAGGGGTGCCAGCGGGTGCCGTCCTGGCCTCTAGCGTCCGGCGACATTCCGAAACGGCGTCGGGTCCCAGCTACAGGCAAAGCCGTCGCCGTCGGGGTCCAGATTCTCGCGGTCCTTCTGCGGCCCGCCGTTGGACAGGAAAGCCAGCTGCGCCATATCCGCGGAGCCGTATCTGGCGCAATTCTGCGCATGGTTGCCGCCGAAGCTGATCCAGGAACGGCGATAGACCTGCTGGCCCGGCATATTGGTCGTGCTCAGCGCATATTCGACGACATTGGGACTGGTATTGCCGTTGCGGCTGGGCAGCGGCTTGGGCGGAATCACCTTGTATTGCGCGCGCTGGCGCGCCAGCCGCTCCGCATCGCTTTCGATGGTTTCGCGTTCTTTGACGGCCTCGAAACTCTGCTCGTCGGATATGCTCCGCCTGCGCCTGACCGCGGGTTCCACCACCGAGGGCGAGGCCGCCGTGGGGGGCGCGGGAATGGCGCTCGATTGCGGCACCGGCTGGCCTGAATACTGCGGATCGGAGGCGTCGGCACCGTAGTAGCTGCGCCCGGTCAGCTGCGATTCGCGCTGCCTGAGCTGCTCCTGATAGGTGCCGTAATCCTGAAACCCCACTCCGGCGCCGGAATCCGGCACTTGCTGGGCGCAGGCGGCCAGCGCCACCAGCGTCACGAAAGGAAAGATGATACGCATGTGCCCTGGGCGCCCTTCGTATTGGCCTGGCTTGTCAGCTTGCGGGTTGTCCTACCACCATTGACCGGGTTTGGAAACAAATCCGGCCGCGCGCTCCATCGCGTCAGCGACATTCAGCAATTCGCCTTCCTCCCACGGGCGGCCGATCAATTGCAGCCCCAGCGGCAGCCCCTGCGCATCCAGCCCGGTCGGCACCGAAATGCCGGGCAGCCCGGCGAGGTTCACGGTGACGGTGAAGACATCGTTGAGATACATCGCCACCGGGTCCGCGTCCTTCATCTGCCCCAGCGGGAAGGCCGCCGAGGGCGTGGCGGGGGTCAGGATCGCGTCGATGCCGCCCGCGAAGACCTCGTCGAAGTCGCGCTTGATCAGCGCGCGCACCTTGCGGGCGCGGTTGTAATAGGCATCGTAGAACCCTGCCGACAGCACGTAGGTGCCCACCATGACGCGGCGCTGCACCTCATGGCCGAAGCCCTCGGCCCGGGTCTTTTCGTACATCTCGGTGATGCCGTCGCCCTGCGCCAGCTTGGCGCGGTGGCCGTAGCGCACCCCGTCGTAGCGCGCCAGGTTCGACGACGCCTCGGCCGGCGCGATCACGTAATAGGCGGGCAACGCGTATTTGGTGTGCGGCAAGCTGATATCGACGATCTCGGCGCCCGCGTCGCGCAGCATCTCGGCGCCGCGCGACCACAGTGCCTCGATCTCCTGCGGCATGCCGTCCATGCGGTATTCTGACGGGATGCCGATGCGCTTGCCCCGGATGTCGCCGGTCAGCGCCGCCTCGAAATCGGGCACCGGCAGATCGGCGCTGGTGCTGTCGCGGGCGTCGTGCCCCGCCATCGCGCCCAGCATGATGGCCGCGTCGCGCACCGTCTTGGTCATCGGTCCCGCCTGGTCCAGCGACGAGGCGAAGGCCACGATGCCCCAGCGCGAGCAACGCCCGTAGGTCGGCTTGAGCCCGGTGATCCCGGTGAAGGCGGCAGGCTGGCGGATCGACCCGCCGGTGTCGGTGCCCGTGGCGGCAAGGCACAGATCCGCCGCCACCGCCGCGGCCGAGCCGCCCGACGAGCCGCCCGGCGTCAGCGCGGCCTCGCTGCCCTGCGCGCGCCAGGGGTTGACCGCGTTGCCGTAGGTCGACGTCTCGTTCGACGAGCCCATGGCGAATTCGTCCATGTTGAGCTTGCCCAGCATGATCGTGCCCGCGTCCAGCAGCTTCTGCGAGACGGTGGATTCGTATTCGGGGCGAAACCCTTCGAGGATCCGGCTGGCCGCCTGGGACGCCACGCCGCGGGTACAGAACAGATCCTTGATGCCCAGCGGGATGCCGCACATCGCGGGCGCATCCCCCAGCCCCAGCCGCGCGTCTGCGGCGGCGGCCTGGTCGAGCGCCAGGTCGGGCGTCTTGTGCACGAAGGCGTTGAGCGCATCCGCGCCCTCGATCCGCGCCAGGCAGGCCTGCGTCAACTCGGTCGCGGAGGTCTCTTTCTTGCGCAGCGCGTCGCGGGCCTGGGCGATGGTCAGCGTGTTGAGATCGGTCATGTCATTCCACCACCTTGGGAACCGCGAAAAACCCCTCGCGGGCGTCGGGGGCGTTGGCCAGGATACGTTCGGCCATGTCGCCGTCGGTCACCACGTCCTCGCGTCGCTTCAGCCGCTGCGGCGTTACCGATGTCATCGGCTCCACCCCTTCGACGTCCACCTCGCCCAGTTGCTCGATGAAGCCGAGGATCGTGTTGAATTCCTGCGCCAGCGCCGGAAGGTCGTCGTCCTTCACGGCGATGCGGGCCAGTTTGGCCACGCGGCGGGCGGTTTCCGTGTCAATGCTCATGGCTGCGCTTTCCTGCCTTGGCCTGCCTTGGTCGGCCACCGTTTAACGGCGCGATCCGCCCGTCGCAAGCGCTCGAAGCCGCCCGACCGTGACGATCCGGGCGCAAAACGGTCGCGATGGCACGGATCGCGCGGCGCGGACCTAGTCGTCGGCGGCCGCCGCATCCGGTGACAGCCGCCGCCGCGCCGCGAAGAAGTCGCGCAGCAACGCCTCGGATTCGGTCTCGGCGATGCCTGCATAAACCTCGGGACGGTGATGGCTTTGCGCCCGGTCGAACACCCGCGCGCCCTGCGCCACGCCACCCGATTTCGGATCGGCCGCGCCGTAGAACACGCGCCGCAGCCGCGCGGCGGCAATGGCGGCGGCGCACATGGCGCAGGGCTCCAGCGTGACGTAGAGATCGCAGTCGGCCAGCCGCTCGCTGCCCAGACGCGCACAGGCGGCGCGGATCGCCAGGATCTCGGCGTGGGCGGTCGGGTCGTTGAGCGCGCGCGTGCGGTTGCCGCCGCGCGCCAGCACCTCGCCAGAGGCGCTGACGATGACCGCGCCCACCGGCACCTCGCCGCGCGCGGCGGCGGCGCGCGCCTCGCCCAGGGCGTCGGTCATATGGCTGCGGAACGGGATCTGCGCGCGTCGGGTCATGGCCCATTTGCCCTTGCGGCACGACCGGGGGCAAGTGGCTTCCCCTTCGGCCCGCGCCGGAGTATGCCACTACGATGAAAAAATCGGACACATCACACCCCGCCGGGGCCACCCCCGCAAACACCTCGGGCGCCACACCGGGCGAGCGCATCGCCAAGGTGCTGGCACGCGCGGGCATCGCCAGCCGCCGGGAGGTCGAACGGATGGTGGAGGCAGGCCGGGTGCAGGTCAACGGCCGCAGGATAGAAAGCCCTGCCCTGAACGTCACGGCGCGCGACCGCATCGCCGTCGACGGCAAGCCCGTGGCGGAAGCGGAACCGCCGCGCCTGTGGCTCTATCACAAACCCACCGGGCTGGTGACGACCGAACGCGACGAAAAGGGCCGCGAGACGGTGTTCGACGCGCTGCCGCCCGAATTGCCGCGCGTAATGTCGGTGGGGCGGCTCGACCTCAATTCCGAAGGGCTGCTGTTGCTGACCAACGACGGCGGCATCAAGCGGCGGCTGGAGCTGCCTTCCACCGGATGGTTGCGCAAGTACCGCGTGCGGGTGAAGGGCACCCCCGAAGACGCGATGCTGGAGCCGCTGCGCAGGGGGTTGGTCGTCGAGGGTGAGAAATTCCAGCCGATGATCGTGTCGATCGACCGACAGCAGGGGGCCAACGCCTGGCTGACCGTGGCCCTGCGCGAAGGCCGCAACCGCGAGATCCGCCGCGCGGTCGAGCAGGTGGGACTGACGGTCAACCGGCTGATCCGCATCAGCTATGGCCCCTTCGCACTGGGCGATCTGAAACCCGGCGAGGTCAGCGAGGTCAAGGCGAAGGTCATGCGCGATCAACTGGGCCTGAGCACCGAGCAGACCACCCCGAAGCCCGCCCGCCCCGCCCCGCGCGCCCCAAGGGCCAAAGGCGCCGAAGGCAAAGGTGCGGAAAGCTTCGGACCGGGCGGCAAACGGGCCGACGGGGCGCCGAGGGGGCCCAATCGCCCGGGACGAAAGAAAAACTGAAAAATCAACGGTCCCTTGCGGGATGCTGCCGCGTTGGGCAGGGTGAACACGACGGCCCGCGCAGCGCAGGCGGCCTCAGCAGGAGCAAGTCATGACCGATCTATTTACCCTGGAAAACATGGGCAACCTGTTGATGCTTTGTTTTTTGCAAGCGGTCCTGGGGTTCGATAACCTGCTGTTCATCTCGATCGAAAGTCGGCGCGCGCCGCTGGCGCAGCAGAAATCGGTGCGTTTCTGGGGCATCATCATCGCGGTGGCGCTGCGGGTCGTCCTGCTGTTCGTGATGATCCGCCTGATCGACCTGCTGCGGGAGCCGTTCTTCGTGATGAACTGGACCGGCATTCTGGAAGGCGGCGTGAATTTCTCCACTGTCGTCTTCGTGCTCGGCGGCATCTTCATCATGTATACCGCGCTCAAGGAGATCACGCACATGCTGTCGGTCGAGGATCTGGGCACCGATGTGTCGGGCAAATCGGGCAAGTCGGCGACGCAGGTGCTGGTGCTGATCGTGACGATGAACCTCGTGTTCAGCTTCGATTCGATCCTTTCCGCGCTGGCAATCACCGATGTGTTCATCGTGCTCGCCATCGCCATCGTGATCAGCGGCCTGGCAATGCTGGTGCTGGCCGACGGGGTGACGAATTTCCTCAGGAAAAATCGGATGTACGAGGTTCTTGGCCTGTTCATCCTGCTGATCGTGGGCGTCGTCCTGCTGGGCGAGGCAGGCCCCGCCGCCGCCCATGCCGCCCATGACGACGCGCTGCAGGTCCGCATCTTCGGCTATGCGTTGCTGCCGATGTCGAAGACCACATTCTATTTCTCGGTCGTGGTGCTGGTCGCGGTGGAGGTGATCCAGTCCGGCTATCAGCGGAAGCTGTCGGCAGAACGGGCGGCCGGCGCCGCGAAACGGCGCTGACCGCCCCGTATACTCGATACAAGGTCGATACAAAGGCGGTGCAAAGACGGTCAAAGACGGTGGCACTGCAAGCCGCGAAACCCTATATAGCCGGAAGGGCCGTTGCGGCCCGAGCGAGGGTGCGATGACGGGCGAAGGTCTGGCCAGAATTGCCTACGGTTTGCTGTTCCTGCTGTTGCTGGGCGTCACGACCGGCTGGCTGGGTGGGCTTTGATGGCGGTCTCCTTCGGTGGCAGATACAGCCCTGACGGGAACCGGAAGTCCGCGGATGAGAATGCCCCGCACACCGCCTCCGGCGCTGACGCTGCGCGGGGGCAGACGCCCCGCGGCCCATCCGCGACGCCGTCGGCCGGGGCGCATCGCTTCGACGGCAAGCGCGTCGACACATCCTGCGCACGGCCCAACTTCCTGTTCCTGACGACGCTGCCGCTGTTGCTGAGTGCCTTTTCGGGCGGCGCACTGACCATGGCCGCCGACCTGACGGCCTTCGGGGTGCTGGTGCTGGCCTTCTGGCTGCTGCGCGAGGGCCTGAAGGCGGAGGCGGCCTATCGCGCGCGCGCCGTGGCCAGGCGCCCCGCGATCCCGCGCAAGCTGTTCTCGCTCGCGCTGACGGGGCTGGGCGTGGCGCTCGCCTCGGCGGCGCCCGGCGGCGGGGTCGCGGCCCCCGTCATCTTCGGCGCGGTGGCGGCGGTGCTGCATTTTCTGGCCTTCGGACCGGACCCGATGCGCGACAAGGGCGTTGAGGGCGTGGATCGCATGACCAACGACCGGCTGACCCGCGCCATTACCGAAGGAGAGACCATGCTGGCGGAGATGCAGCGCGCGATCGCCGCCACCCACGACCGCGACCTGCGGCAGCGCGTCGAGGGCTTTGCCGCGACGGTCCGCGAGATGTTTCGCCGTCTCGAGGCAGACCCGCGCGATCTGCGCGGTGCGCGCCGCTATCTCAGCGTCTATCTGCAAGGTGCGCGGGACGCGACGGTCAAGTTCACCGAGTTGCAGGCGCGCAGCCCCGATCCGGCGGCACGCGACAGCTACGCCGCGTTGCTCGGGGATTTGCAGGCGAATTTCGCCGCGCGTTCCGAAGCGCTGCTTCTGGACGACCGCAGCGATCTGGACATTGAAATAGAAGTGCTGCGCGAAAGATTGCAGCGTGACGGCCTGACGGCCGATTAGGACCAACAGGACCAAGGGGACGAACATGTCGGAATCCACCCGCCAGAAGGCCGAAGCCAGCACCGCTATGGTCGAAGAGGTCACATCCGCCCCGGTGCGCGAGGCCTCCACCGAGCTGGTGGCGATGGAACGCGCCCCCGCCCCGATGGCCGATCAGATCCGTCGGCGGATGGATGAAATCGACGTGAACGACACCAATTCGATCGTGCAGTTCGGCTCCTCCGCCCAGGCGGAGCTGCAACAGATCAGCCAGTCGATGCTGGCCGATGTGCGCAACAAGGATGTCGGCCCCGCGGGCGATTCCCTGCGCAACATCGTCAGCACGATCCGCGACTTTTCGATCAGCGAGCTTGACGTGCGCCGCAAGCGGTCATGGTGGGAAAAACTGACCGGGCAGATCGCGCCGATGGCCAAATTCGCCGCGCGCTATGAAACGGTACAGGATCAGATCGACCGCATCACCGACAATCTGCTGCGTCACGAACACAAGCTGCTCAAGGATATAAAGTCGCTCGACAAGCTGTACGCACGCACGCTTGAATTCTACGACGAGCTGGCGATCTACATCGCCGCCGGCGAGGAAAAGATCCGCGCGCTGGATGCCGAGGCCATCCCCGCCAAGGAAGCGGAGGTGAACGCCGCGCCCGAGGAAGATCAGGTCATGCAGGCGCAGGAGCTGCGCGACCTGCGCGCCGCGCGCGACGATCTGGAACGCCGCGTGCACGACCTGAAGCTGACGCGCCAGGTGACGATGCAATCGCTGCCCTCGATCCGGCTGGTGCAGGAAAACGACAAGTCGCTGGTGACCAAGATCAATTCCACCCTGGTCAACACCGTCCCGCTTTGGGAAACCCAGCTGGCGCAGGCCGTCACCATGCAGCGCAGCGCCGAGGCCGCGGCGGCGGTACGCGACGCGAATGACCTGACCAACGAACTGCTGACCAAGAACGCAGAGAACCTGCGGCATTCCAACAAGATGATCCGCACCGAGATGGAGCGCGGCGTCTTCGACATCGAAGCGGTGAAGAAGGCCAATGCCGATCTGATCGGCACCATTCAGGACAGCCTGCAGATCGCCGACGAGG